>JAIXSW010000586.1 GCA_027484495.1 Gammaproteobacteria bacterium | reverse complement strand
TGGCGTGTCATGTTGTTGTCAAACAGACTATGCTAGTTTTGCTACATCGCCCAAATCTTAAGGTATGGCCGGGCACTTGGATCTTTTCAGCATAACGGAGTAAATCATGGCAATCAGCAAGCAATACCTGAAAACAAAACCAGCCTGTAAGGTGACATTTGTCGTACCGGCCGAACAAGCGGCAGCTGCCGAATCTGTGGTTCTGGTCGGTGAGTTTAACGACTGGCAGGACAATGAAATGAAAAAGCAGAAAAATGGCGATTTCAGCCTGACGCTGACCTTGCCGAACGACAGTAGCTTCCAGTTTCGTTACCGCTTAGGCCACAACGACTGGCGCAATGATGAGCAGGCGGACGACTTTGTGCCTTCGCCTGTGTCTTATGAACAGAATTCGCTGATCCGGCTCTAATGACAGTGCTGATCAACATCAGCGCTGAAATCTGCCCCGAATCAACTCGCTTCAGTGAATCAAAAACACGGCAACCCAGAGAGTTGCCGTGTTTTTGTGCGTGGTTTAGCGCGCCCGTTTTAACATCAGGCAGCCAATCGAATAACCAGCACCAAACGAACACAATACACCGTGGTCGCCAATGGCCAGGCCTTGTTTGTTTTGATGGAAGGCAATAATTGAACCGGCCGATGCGGTATTGGCATAAGTGTCCAGCACCAGCGGTGCTTCGCCCGCTTCTGGTTCACGACCCAGAATTTTGCGTACGGCAAAAATATTCATATTGATATTGGCCTGATGCAACCACAGTCGTTTTAAGTCCTGCGCCGTCAAACCACAAGATGCCATTTCACCTTCGATGACCTCTGCAACCAAGGGCAGCAGCTCTTTAAATACTTTGCGGCCTTGTTGGCGGAAAAATGGCGTCAACGGATCAGCATCCGGATAACAATGTTCAACATAGCTAACGTCACAACGGATATTGTTGGAGAATTCCGTTTTTAACCGCATGCCGATAATTTCAAAACTGTTATCAGCAGTTGCCGTTTCGGCCGCTTCGATAATAGTCGCGCTGCAGACATCACCAAAAATAAAATGACTATCACGGCTGGTATAGTTAACCTGCGGCGAGGCAAATTCAGGGTTCACCACCAGGACGACCGACGCAGTGCCACCGCGAATAGCATTGACCGCATTGCTGATGGCAAAAGTGGCGCTGGAACAAGCCACATTCATATCAAAGGCATATCCTTTTGCGCCAAGCTGTTGCTGCAGTTCAATCGATAGTGCCGGATATGGCCGCTGAATATTTGATGCGGCACAGATGATTAAATCAATCTGGTCCGGCGTTTTGCCGGCCTGCGCGATGGCTTCTTTTGCAGCTGCCAAGGCCATTTCAACCATTTCCGGCATTTCATCTTCATTACGGCGACGAAACACCGGCTGCATCACCTGCGGGTCGAGAATGCCGTCTTTGTACAGCACGTGGCGCGATTTAATACCAGAGGCTTTTTCGATAAATTCACAGCTGGAATATTCCAGTGCCGCCAGTTCGCCCGCAGCAATTGCTGGTGCATTTTCGGCATTAAATAAATCGACATATTGATTAAAGCTGGCGACCAGCTCTTCGTTGCTGACAGTTTCAGTTGGTGTAAAGACACCTGAACCTGTGATCAGAATTGGCTTCATGCGTTCTCCGCTATTCCGCACCATAAACGTTGGATCTGGTCGGATGGGTGATAAAAATTGCAGTATAACTCAGCAGGAAAGACAAAGGCAGTAGCGTTCTGCGACTGCCTCTGGTAGCAGTATGTTAATGTGTCAGTGCCCGCTTCTCTTTGCCAAGCCGGATCACCACGGTCGATGCAACTTTGTCCTGAATCGCTTGCCGGTTCGGATCCCATAAAATTTGTAAAAAACCTAGCAGACCTGTCGCAATACCTGCACCATATCCGCCCTGCCGGCTAAAAGCGTTAAACAGACTCAACTCTTTGCCATCCAATTGAATCACTTTAATCAGCATCAATTTCTTACCAATGGTCTGACCATGACACCAGGCAATTGTGGCAGTGAAATAAAACACCGCCCAGCCGACGCCAATGCCTAAATCCGCGAAAATCCCTTTGACCCAGGCCACCACACTATGGGTGTTTTCATCAGGTAAATACCAAGGCAGAGGTGCTGGTGCCGCCTGTGCAGGTTTGGCTTCAGCCTTTACGACCGGCGCTGGCTCGGGCAGGTCTTTTAACAAAGCCTCACGATAGGTTGGCCATTGCGCAGCCGGAAAATCTGATCCCTGCACTAAACCGTCGAGCATTTCATTGGCGGCCACTTTGTCCACGCCGGCTCTTCGCAACATTTTCGCCACCTTTGCCAGCTCTTTCTCCATGCATTCGAGCTTGCAGCTCTCAGTCTGGATTTTCAGCGCGCTGGTGGCCAGTACCATTGCCTGTTCTGCGCTTAATTCAGTTTCTCCGACGGTTTGCTGTGCATCCTCTTCCACAATAAGCTCGGGCATCCAGGTCGCCGAGGCACACATAAACGCGGTTGCGAACAGCAGCACAAAAACATGATTAAATTTTTTTGCCTGTAGCCGGAACCAGATGAGATAGGTCATCACCGGTAAAATCAGCAGCAAACTGGCTTTGGCGAGGCCTGAGATGATCAGGCCATCAATCCCCATCGCTACAGCCCTGCGCAGCGGATGCGCCGTTGGGACTCCGAGCAGGTTCGGACAGACTTCAAAGGCATAAGGCGTGACAATTTCCCGTGTTTCGCGACGCGTCAACGGCGTGCCGGTTTCGCCCTGTGGCACCGGCGTGGCCGGTAACTCGTATTTAATCTCAGCCATCAAAGCGACTCCCATTCACCGGTATTACCCGATAGTAACAACCGGTTCACGTTGCGGCAAGACCTTAGTTTTTATGCTTTAACTGATTGATCGCGCTGGCTAAACCATCGAGGGTCAGACCAAACATCCGGCCGTGACACAACTTATTTATCTGTGCAATCGAGGCATAATGTGCCCACCAGCTTTCCGGTTGCGGATTGAGCCAAACCGTCTGCGGAAACTGCGCCAATAACCGTTGCAACCAGACTTCACCAGCTTCAGAGTTATAGTGCTCAACACTGCCACCCGGATAGCTGATTTCATATGGGCCCATCGTCGCATCGCCAACAAAAATCAGTTTGTAATCATGACCATAAGTGTGCAAAAGTTGTGTCGTTGCCACGGCATCCTGCGGCCGGCGTTTTTCATCACGCCACAGCGTTTCATAAACACAATTGTGGAAATAGAAAAATTCGAGATGTTTAAATTCAGCACGCACAGCACTGAATAATTGTCTGCATTCATGAATGTAATCATCCATCGAACCGCCGATATCAAACAATAACAACAGTTTAACCGCATTGTGCCGCTCGCGCTGGTAACGTAAATCGAGTAGGCCACCTTGTTTGGACGTGGCGCTGATGGTGTCATTTAAGTCCAGCTCGCTTTGTGCCCCGCTGCGGGCAAAACGGCGCAATTGACGCAGCGCGAGCTGCAAACTGCGGTTGTTCAGTACTTCATCACTGCTCAGACTCTGAAACTGGCGCTTGTCCCAAACTTTAACCGCTCGCCTCGCGCCACTGCCTTGCTGGCCTATCCGCATGCCTTCCGGATGAAACCCATAAGCGCCAAACGGTGAACTTCCACCGGTGCCAATCCATTTGTTGCCACCGGCATGCCGGCCCTGCTGTTCTTCCAAACGTTCGCGGAAGGCTTTGAGCAAGGCATCCAGACCACCAAGGCTTTGCAGTGCGGCTTTATCTTCATCGGATAATTGCCGGATAAAACCCGGCGTCAGCCAGTCATCCGGAATAGCACTGAGTAAATCCAGCTGCTCCACCCCGTCGAAGTACTCACCACAGGCGCGGTCGAACTTGTCATAGTCGGTTTCATTCTTGACCCAACATAACCGGGCCAACTGATAGAACTGCTCCAAATCGGCAAATACCAGTTGTTGCTGCAACGCGCGCAACAAATCGAGATATTCGGTGATACTGACTTTGACACCATGACGGCGTACCGTCAGAAAGAAACCGCTCAGCATCAGCGCGCCCGTTTTGCCATAAACAGCAGTTTTTCCACCAGCGCAACGTCTTGTTCGTTCTTTAACAAAGCGCCAAACAATGGCATCAAACCGCCCGTCTCGCGGCTTTGTTTCAGCTGCTCTGGCGTGACCTGCTCGGCCAGCAGCAGTCGCAACCAGTCGATTAATTCGGACGTCGACGGCTTTTTCTTTAACGCTGGTAGTTCACGCAGGCCAAAGAAACTTTGCAACGCTTCTGTCAGTAAAATTTTTGATAAACCCGGCAAGTGCACGTCAACAATTCGCTCTAAAGCCTCTGCATCCGGGAAACAAATGTAATGGAAGAAGCAGCGGCGTAAAAACGCATCGGGCAACTCCTTTTCATTGTTAGAAGTAATGATCACCACCGGCCGCTGCACCGCGCGAACAGTTTCACCGGTTTCGTAGACATCAAACGCCATCTGATCTAATTCATGCAGTAAGTCATTCGGGAATTCAATGTCCGCTTTGTCGATTTCGTCGATCAGCAACACCGGCCGTTTGACCGCGGTGAAGGCTTGCCACAATTTGCCGGGTTTAATGTAGTTGGCAATATCATGGACCCGGGCATCGCCGAGTTGGCTGTCACGCAGCCGCGACACAGCATCGTATTCATACAGGCCCTGCTGCGCTTTGGTCGTCGATTTGATATGCCATTGCAGTAAATCAGTGTCGAGCGCAGCAGCTAAGGCTTTGGCCAGTTCAGTTTTACCGGTGCCGGGCTCACCTTTGATTAATAGAGGCTTTTGCAACGTCACTGCTGCATTCACTGCGAGCGCGAGCTCCGCCGTCACTATATATTGTGCATTGCTGTCGAAACGCATCTGACCCTCTGATTTGTTTGAATTGCTTATAACAGTAAGTTGTATAACTTATATCAAAACGCTACTTTCGTTTTTAATACCAGCGGGTATGCTGGGCCAAATTCTCTATATGTCTGGAGCTCTGTATGGCAAACATTTATGAAGACAACTCATTGTCAATCGGCCGCACGCCACTGGTCAAATTAAAACGTGTCACCACCGGTAACGTTTACGCGAAAATCGAAGCCCGTAACCCAAGTTTCAGCGTCAAATGCCGTTTAGGCGCCGCCCTGATTTGGGATGCGGAGAAAAAAGGCTTGTTAGGCCCTGGCAAAGAGCTGATCGAACCCACTTCAGGCAATACCGGTATTGCATTAGCTTTTGTCGCTGCTAGCCGTGGATACCCATTGACGTTGACCATGCCTGCGACGATGAGCTTAGAGCGCCGCAAACTGCTCAAAGCCTTAGGCGCCAATCTGGTGCTGACCGAAGGGCCAAAAGGCATGAAAGGTGCTATTGAAAAAGCCAAAGAAATTCAGGCGTCAGATCCAGACAAATATCTGTTGTTACAGCAGTTTGAAAACCCGGCCAACCCGCAAATTCACTTTGATACTACAGGCCCTGAGATTTGGAATGACACTGACGGCAATGTTGACGTTTTTGTCGCAGGCGTAGGTACTGGCGGGACAATCACTGGTGTTAGCCGTTATATCAAGCTGGAGAAAAAACATCCGCTGATCAGTGTCGCAGTGGAACCTGCCGATTCACCGGTGATCAGCCAAAAGCTGGCTGGTGAAGAAATTAAACCAGGCCCGCACAAAATTCAGGGCATCGGTGCAGGCTTTATCCCGGGCAACCTGGATTTGGAACTGATCGACCGCGTTGAAACTGTCAGCAACGACGACGCGATTGCAATGGCACACCGACTGATGAAAGAAGAAGGCATTTTGGCCGGTATTTCTTCTGGAGCTGCCGTAGTCGCCGCTAAACGTCTGGCCGAATCGCCAGAGTTCGCCGGTAAAAATATCGTTGTGATCCTGCCCTCATCGGCAGAGCGTTATCTGTCCAGCGCCTTGTTTGCCGACGTGTTTACTGAAGCTGAGCTGCAAGCCTGACCTTAATTGGTTAAGTCGCAAAAGGCTGCCTTGTGCAGCCTTTTTTGCTTTACAGCCAACGGCACTTTGCGCACACTGGAAAAAAATTCGGGAAAAGTAGTTATGTCCACTTCTGTGTCGTCTGTTATGCGTGGCGTTAGCATCGCATTTGCGCTATTGCTGACTGCCTGTGGCGAACCATCTCCTTCCAGCACGCCCTCCTCGTCCGAGCCAAACATTCAAGCTGCGGCAGGGTCTGCAGCAACAGCGACCGATTCTCCAGAAGTGACTGCAGTCGACTTTTTTAAAGCCTTGTTGGTAGACAATGATCTTAAAGAAGCAAAACGTCATACGGTGCCATCGCTAAAACGTGTACTGGATGGTTATGCCTCTGCCAAAGCAGTTGGCCGGACATTACTGAATATGAGCTTTGATCAGGTTGAAATTACCATCGAAGACACGAATAAGAATGTGCGTGAGTTTTACACCGATAAAGCGGACGTCATGCTGATTTTCACCGGCATCAAAAACGATGAAAAAGTCGTCAATATGCGGATGGTAAAAATGGAGAAACATAACGGCAAGTGGTTGGTTGCTGTGATTAAAGATGATCCGTTTGCCCGCACCAAAATTTAACTGGCCAGATTTCTACACAGCCCGCTCTGCAGCGGGCTTTTGGTTTCAAGCCGGTTAACGCCGGAAAAAACGGTTCAGCGCTGCCTTACAATCCTCACTATGAAGCAGTTGTTCAAATTCAGCCAATTCCTGATGTAATACATGCTGTACCTGTTGCTGCATCGGTTGTTTCAGCAAACGCTTGGACTGCTGGACCGCCTGCACCGGCAATGCTGCCAACTGCAGTGCTTTTTGCTGCGCCAGTGCCAGCAAAGCATCCGCGGTCGCCAACTGGTTAACCAGCCCCATTTGCAGCGCTTGTTCACCGTCAAACGCTTCACCGAGCAATAAATACTGCGCAGCACGCTGGTAACCGATTAACCGCGGTAACAACAGACTAGATGCTGCTTCGGGACAAAGCCCCAGCGCCGTAAAAGGCAGCTGAAAGCGCGCATCAGCGGTGGCATAAACCAAATCACAATGCAGTAGTGCGGTAGTCCCGATGCCGATCGCCAGTCCCGCCACCGCCGCAACCAGCGGCTTATCAAACTGCGATAATATATGCAAAAACTGCACTGTCGGGTGCTCGTGATTCAGACTGCCACCAGCCAGAAAATCGGCCAGATCATTGCCGGCACAAAAACAATTATCACTGCCGGTCAACAATACCACACGAATATTGTCATCGCTGCTCGCCTGCTGCAAAGCTGAACTAAGTTGCTGATACATCGATGCCGACAATGCATTTTTTTTCTCTGGCCGCGCCAGCGTCAGTGTCAGAACGCCTTGTTCTGCGACCGCAATAACACTCATGTTGGTTGTCCTTTATTTATCCTTTGCTTAATGCTCTTTATTTCATGTTACTTGCTTATTGGCCTTTTGCCACACCTTCACGACGCGGATCCGCGCCTCCCAGCCAGCCGGCTTTGTCCCGTTTAATCAGATGCAAACCACTGTTGAGTTCGGTGACGCGCACCTGATAGCCCATTTCCTGCAACGGCAAATGCACCAGTGGCGTGCCTTCCTCGACAGCCAGTACATCATTGCGGTGAGTGAACTTTGCCAGATCTGCGGCTTGTTGTGGCCCCATTTGCCAGTCGATCATTGCCACCAGCGATTGCGCCACATAGTTAATGATCCGACTGCCGCCTGGCGAGCCCGCGATCATTTGCAACTGATTATGTTTGTCAAACACTAACATCGGCGCCATTGATGACCTTGGCCTTTTGCCGGCTTCGACCCGGTTTGCTACCCATAAACCGTTGTCACGCGCCTGCAGAGAGAAATCGGTCAGTTGGTTATTCAGTAAATAGCCATTGACCATCAGGCCAGAGCCAAAGGCATTTTCAATACTGGTTGTCATACTGACGGCATTGCCGTCTTTATCAACCACTGACAAATGACTGGTATTGGCGTATTCCGGCGCTTTTGCTTCACCAAGCGGCACTGCACCTTCCGGCACACCGGCGGTAATTTGCGCGTTATCCGCTTTTGGGTTGATCTGGGCCGCACGTTGCTTTAAGTAAGCCGGCGCCAATAAACCAGCGACCGGTACCGGGCTGAAAGCCGGATCCGCGGCGTAACGTTCGCGATCGGCAAATGCCAGCCGGCTGGCCTGACTGATTAAATGCACAGCAGCGATGGATTCAGGCTTCAAGGTTTTTAATTCAAAATGATTCAGAATGCCAAGCATTTGCAGCACCGCGATGCTGCCAGAGCTTGGTGGCGCCATTCCACAGACTTTTACCTCACGGTACGGTGCACATATCGGCTCACGCCACAATGGCTGATAATTCTGCACATCTGCAACCGTCATTTGACCTGGATTGATTGTTGCCTGATTCACTGCGTTGACAATCGCATTGGCATTGTCGCCCTGATAAAAAGCCCGGGGACCGTCTTTGGCAATATTGCGCAGTAATGCAGCATAAGCCGGGTTTTTACGGACGAAACCGACCGGCAGTGGTTTCCCATCCGGATAAAAATAGTCGCGGCTATTGGCAAAACGCTGCAGACCCGGATGCCGGCTGCCAGACAGCAACATATGCAGACGGGGGGATACTTTAAAGCCTTGCTCGGCCAGCGTGATCGCCGGTGCGAACAACTGCTCCCAGCGTAACTTACCAAATTTTTGCTGGGCTTGAGCCAGTGCCGCTATAACACCCGGCGTACCGACGGCTTTACCACCAACAAATGCCTGCGGCCAGTCCAGTAGTTTCCCATCCTGCACAAACCAGTCCGGTGTCGCAGCAGCAGGTGCGGTCTCGCGACCGTCCAGCGTATGCAATTGCTTCGTTTTGTCCTGCCATGCCAGCATAAACAAACCACCGCCAATGCCGGAGCTTTGCGGCTCCACCAACCCCAGTACTAATTGCATCGCGACAGCAGCGTCTACCGCACTGCCCCCTAGCTGCAACATCTGATAACCGGCATCGGACGCATAAGGATTTGCGGATACCACCATAAACTGACGCGCACTAACCTGCTGCTTTTGCAAAATGCCGGTTGCTGCCTCCGGATCCTGCTGACCTGCAGCCTGTGCCACAGTAATCAGCCCGAACAACTGCATCAATAAAGCGGATCCCCACAACAGGCGACAACAAAGACGACGATGAAACATACGCAGACACAACTCTTTTAACTGCAAAAATCCACCATAACGCAGATCCGACGCGCTCTGCAATGACATCAGCCGGTACAGGCAGGAGTTCTGCCGCAGGCTTGGAAAATCAGTGTAAATCAGGTAAAACTAAAGCCACAATTGCGTTACACTGCATGCTGTTACCCAGTTGAGGTTCTGCTTTGAAGTTTTCTGCGTTATTTACCACTTGTTGTGCACCTTTAGCCTTGTTAGGGCTGAGCCTGGTACTGGCAGTGTTCAGTACTGAATTGACCCCATTGTTACAGTTTGACCGGCAAGCCGTGTTCGCCGGCGAGTGGTGGCGGTTGTGGACTGGTCATCTGCTGCACACCAACAGCTGGCATCTGGCGATGAATCTGGCCGGACTGATGGTGATCACGATGCTACACGGCAATTATTATCAGCGTTGGCAGTTTTTGTTTTTACTACTCAGTGGTTTTTTACTGATCAGTCTCGGTTTATTGTTCTGGAGCCCGGCGATTGGTTTATATGTCGGTTTATCAGGTTGGTTACATACTTTATTGGTGTATGGCGCCTGTGAAGATGTACGGCGGCACTGGTCCAGTGGCTGGCTGATCTTAGCCGGTGTTGCAGCGAAGGTCGGTTGGGAACAGTGGCATGGCGCCAGTGGTGATTTGGTGTTATTGATTGAAGCCGACGTCGCCACTGACGCGCATTTGTATGGCGCCATCTGCGGCGTATTGTTGTTTGGCGTGTTACACAGCTTCCAGCAGATCCGTCGCCACGGTTAAAATGCCGGCGGCTGACTGAATTCGAGCCATTGGCCACTTGTTGGATGATGAAATCCAATAAAACAGGAGTGCAGACAAAGGCGATCTGCCAGCTGCTGTACCGCCGGCGATGCATAAAATTCATCACCCAAGATCGGGTGACCAAGACTGGCCAGATGCAGCCGTAGCTGGTGCGAGCGTCCCGTCAGCGGTTCCAATAACACCCGACTGATCTGATGTTCCGGCATAAAACTCAGCCGCTGATAATCTGTGATAGACGCTTTGCCCTGTTCGGCACAAATTTTATACAAAGGCCGGCGTGCCGCATCTGGCGCAATCGGCAGATCGATATGCCCCGCCACAGATATTTCTCCGGCCACTAACGCCTGATACTGCTTGGTAATAGTCCGGGCCTGAAACTGCTTACTAAGTTCAGACAGCGCCTTTTTATGCAAAGGTAACAGCACAATACCCGACGTATCATAATCCAGCCGATGGACTACCTGCGCGGTAGGAAACTCGCACTGCACACGGCTGACCAGACAATCGCGGTTGGCCGGATGTCGGCCCGGTACTGTCAGTAACCGCGTGGGTTTATTGACGATCACTAAATCTTCGTCCTGATACAGTAATTGCCAGCGTTCTGTGGTGGCGGGCAATACCGCAAGGTCAGTCAGATCAGTCATTCCAGGGCTCAAACAAGCTGCAAAGGCCGGCATTATAAAAGCAGCTGTTGCCGATCGCCAGAAATTCGCTAGAATCCGTGTTTTTGTGATTGAGCTGCCATTTTGTCTGACGCCTTTGTTTATCAGCCGCCCGGCGCGCCCTGGCCAAAAATCCTTTATCAGGACAAAGATCTGCTGGTCGTAGAAAAACCATCCGGGCTGCTGAGTAATCCGGGCCGGGCTGACCACTTACAGGATTCCGTGCAACAGCGGCTGGCACAGCAATTTAACCCACTGTATCTGATCCATCGGCTGGACATGGCTACTTCCGGTCTGATGGTGTTTGCGCTGCGCAAAAAAGCTGAAGCTGCGTTAAAACAACAATTCGCCAGCCGACTCGTGGCAAAAACCTATCTGGCCCGTGTCGCCGGCATCCCGCCGGTTCCGGCCGGTTTGATTGATTTACCGCTGGCAGCGGCCCCGCAGCTTGTGACCGGGCTGCCACCACGTCATCAGGTTTGTCTGGAGCATGGCAAAGCAGCGCAAACTTTTTACCGGTTGTTGTGGCAAGATCAGTGTTCGGCGTTAGTGCAGTTGAAACCAATCACTGGTCGTTCACATCAGTTGCGGGTGCATCTGGCAAGCCTCGGCCACCCGATCCTTGGCGATACGATTTATGCCACACCTGAACAACAACAAGCCGCACCACGCTTGTTGCTGCACGCCACTGAGCTGAGCTTTAACCAGCCCTATAACGGTGAACGGCTGCACTTTGTTTGCCCGCCGCAGCTGCCGTTATTTGGCCCGGTTGAGTTACCGTCACTTTTTTCCGACGAGCAGATGTTGTGCCCAACGGACAAGATACTGACAGACTGAACAGCGCTGCCCGCCCGGTTTCAGCGCTTGTCACAAAGCTAGCGCTGCTGCACAATCCATATGGTATATCTCACGGATTTTTCGGGAAATTTTATGTTTCGGATCGCATTGGCCGGGCTTGGTGACATCGCGCAAAAAGCCTACTTACCACTGGTCTGCCAGCATCCGCAGATCAGGCCGGTGTTGTGCAGTCGTAATAACAG
>JAIXSW010000333.1 GCA_027484495.1 Gammaproteobacteria bacterium | reverse complement strand
GCAGATTTGGTTTGCGCTCAATCCGGTCGACTGGTTCTGGGGCTGGTTAGCTGCGATGGCCGTGCTTAGCATTGGTGAGGCGGTACTGTTTGCCAATATGAATGTGCATCTCGACCAACTGGCGCATCCGGCGCTACGTGGCAGTTATTTCGGCGCCGCCAGCCTGTATGCCATTGGCTATAGCTTATCGCCGCTGATTGGTGGCCTTATCCTCGACGCGCTCGGCGGACCGGCACTGTTTGCGATCAGTGCCGGCCTCTGTGCGCTGGTGCTGGGTTGTTACGCGACCGCGCCCCGGCTGCGCCGGCCGGATTTCTCTGCGCTGAAGTTGCCGGGCTAGAGTTCACGCGAGTTATCAAGCAGCTGCGCACGGATGCGCTGCAATACTTGCCACTCGGCAGCAATACTGGCGGCGTTCGGACCGTGACCGGCTTTGGCGACCCTGATCAGTTCCTTATGCGGCGCCTTGATGGCGTTGACATAAGCAGCAGTGACTGCCGGCACTGTGACGAGGTCTGCCTCGCCCTGAATAAAATACACCGGCAGTTTCAACTCTGTGGCATCACGTTGCAGCTCGATATCATGGTACATGCCGCCTATGGTCTGGCCGGTTTCTGGGTCAAAGCCCATAAACTGTAAAAATGAGTACTCTTCCGCCGCTTCATAAGCTGGTGCATGTTGTTCGAGTTCAAAAGCAGGCGCAGCTTGCCACCAGTGGGCCGGCGCCGGCGTGGCCATTTTCGCTTCAAACTGGCGGCTCAAACGACGCAGAATGCCGTTTGGTTTGGCATATGGTGGTGGCCCCAGTTTGCGAAGCTGCGCTAATGCGGTTTGATCCTGAGCCGCGGTGGCTAATTGCAGCAGCGCCTGGTAGCTCGACAGGCTGTTTTGCCGCCCGCTAACCAGTTGCGAGCTGCCAACATAAGCGGCGAACCAGTCTGGTTGTTGCTGCACCATTTTAATGCCCAGCGCTGAACCCCAGGAACTGCCCATCAGGATCAGCGGTCGGTTGCCGAGGATTTGTTGCAGATATTGCACCAGTGCCAGACCATCCTGCGTCATTTGCGCCAAGGTCAGGCGCTCACCCGGCGCGGGTTGATTGCGCAGCCAGGTTTTGCCGCTGGCGCGCTGGTCCCATTGCACCAACGTAAACTGCTGTTCCCAGCCGGCGTAGATCGCATCGGCAAAAGGGCTGATCGGGTTCGCTGGCCCACCGTGTAAAAACAGGATCACCGGCAATGTACAATCACTGCTGTTCAGACTTACCCACTGGTCAATACCGCCGATCCGGACATAACCTTGCTGGCGCAACGGCGCCGCCTTTACACATTGCGTGGAGCGCGCACCGCCAAATAGCAGCTGAGTCTCGGCGGACGATGCTTTGGCTGGTGGCGTGTTGGCATTGACTGCGGGCGCGAATCCCCAGCACAGCAGCAGTACCTGGATGGCCAACAGCCAGCGGTGTGGGTGTTGTTGTGGTGTTGTGCAATACATGCGAAATCCTCATTTGCTTAACTGCGGCCAGACTATGCTGTTGCCCTGTTTCCGGCGTCCTGAAACACGTTTGAGGACGTCAAATTCGCCTGTTGTCGCACACACAAGCGCGTTACACTGCGGTTTTCGACGTACTCCTGGTTTTTGCGGGTTTGATGCTGCCGATGGTTTTCTGATGAATGAATTAGTCATGCTACACAGCGCTATCGCGTTATTGTGTCTGCTACTCGGGCTGCATTTTCTGCTGAGTCCACAAGGCCGGCCCTGGCCGCTGCGCTTCGCCGGCGCCACTTATTTGCTGTATGGCGGCCAAAGCCTGTTGTTGGTGCTTTCCCTGCAGCAGATGCAATTATTCCCTGCGCAGACGATGCTACGGCCGGTCGGCGCTATGCTGCTGGCGCCGTTATTCTGGTGTTTTTTTCAGGTGCTGCAACGACCCAATGCCGGGCTGCGTCGCCGCGATCTTTGGCATTTTCTCCCGGCTGCACTGACGTTATATCTGCTGCTTAGCGGCTCCGTCTGGCTGGATTATCTCGATCTGTTTCTGCTATTGAGTTATGCCGGTTATCTGTTGGCGGTGGTGGTGACAGTCTCGCGAGATCCCGCACGGCTGGCGCCGCTTGGTGACGCGGCGCCCGTCGCGCGGCGTTATTTGCAGTTGCAGGGCGCCCTGCTTGGCACCAACCTGCTGGTGGAAGCTGCGCTTTATCTCGAGCTCCAACAAGGCGGTACTGTGACGGCGTCAAACTTGTTGCTGCCGGCGGCAGCGCTGTTTCTGCTGCTCCATCTGCTGACATTATTGTTCGCGCTGCAGCGCAGCCCTTTGCTGGAATGGCTGTATCAACGCAGTCAGCAAAAACTGCAGATCCAACTTCAAGCTACGCCAAGCCAAAGCAAGCCCCCTGCTGTTGATGCTCTCGCAGCTCTTCCTGACGAAGCCCTGGCACCACATCCTGACGGCAGTGCGGCCGCCGATGAAAAACTGCAGCTGGTGTATCAACGCTGGCTGGAGCTGCTGGAGCAACAACAGCTGTATCAGCTTGAATTCGGCATCACACTGGCGCAGGCCGCCCGCAAACTGCAGGTACCAGCACGGCAATTGTCGCAGGCAGTCAACCAATGCTACGGCGCCAGTTTTTCCGTGCTGTTAAACGACAAACGCATCAGCAAGGCCAAACAACTGTTGCTGCAGAGCCCGCCACTCGCGGTCACTGAAGTGATGTATCAGGCCGGCTTTGCCACCAAATCAAATTTCCACAAAGAGTTTGTCCGTGTCACTGGCAAAACACCGGGCGCTTATCGGTTAAGCGCGACAGCGCAGTCAGATTAGTTTTTGGATTTAGCTCAGGGCTTTGCTGCAGCAGCAGGATCGGCCGGCATTTTCTGCGAGAGCGGCTGGCCTTTGCTGCCGGCGTAAAACACCACCAGTTTCACCGCTTCAGTGCCGACATTGCGGCCATTGTGTGCCGTGTTGACCACCTCGGCCAGCGCGTCGCCGGTTTTCATGCGTTTTTTCCTGCCGTCTTTCAGGGACACTTCCAGTTCACCTTGTAGCACCATACCGAAAGAAGG
>JAIXSW010000513.1 GCA_027484495.1 Gammaproteobacteria bacterium | reverse complement strand
GCAGAATATCAACCAGAGTCGTGGTTACCATGAAGGTGACAAGTATGTGATCCAGGTCAGTGAGCTGATCCAGCGCGCAGTTGCCGGCTATCGCGATTTTAAAATCTTCCGGCTGAACAGTTCGGATTTTGGCATTATTCTGCCGCGCATCACGGCTAAAGAAGCTGAGAACTTTGGTTCACAACTGCAAAGCCGTCTCAGCGAATACCAAAAATTAGCTGAACTGGATTCGGTCGCTTATACCGGTATGGTCAATTACGCCAGCGGCAAAGTACTGGGAGAATTGCTGGCAATTGCAGATACCGCGATCAGCCTGGCGCAAACCCGGCAAAGTAATGGCTGGCACCTGGTCAAAGACGATGGCTCGGTCGACCAGACCGCCTTAGGTTTTGGCAATCAGAACTGGCGTCATGTGATTGAAGATGTGCTGGAAAACAACAAAATTCACTTATTGGTGCAACTGATCCAGCCAGCATCCCGTAGTGCTAAAACGTATTCCGAAGTACTGGTGCGTTTTTACAGTGAAGAAGACCAACTATTGCCGACAGCCTCATTTCTGGCCATGGCAGAGAAGCTGGATAAGATCATTGAAGTGGACCGGTTGATTGTCGAAACAGCGCTCAGCAGCATCAAGAATAAAAACCTGCAAGATCAGTATTTTGGCCTGAATTTATCGTCGCGTTGTATTCACGATGACCACTTCTTGATCTGGTTGGAACGACGGCTGTTAAAAGATGCCGCTATCGCCAGCAAACTGGTGTTTGAAGTCAGTGAATATGGCATGCAACAGAATCTGAAAACCAGTAAACGCTTTATCGACATGCTGCATCGCAACGGCGCCCGGTTGACCGTTGAAAAATTTGGCACGGGCATGACGTCATTTAAGTTTTTCCGTGACATCAAACCCGACTTTATCAAAATGGACGGCAGTTATACCCGGCACATTGACGATGACAAAAACAACCAGTATTTCATCCGCTTAATGGTGGATCTGGCGCATCGCATCGGTGTCGGCGTTTTTGCTGAAAGTGTCGAAACACAAGAAGAAAAACAAATGCTGGAATCGTTGTTTATCGACGGTACACAAGGCTATTACATCGGCAAGCCTCAACCTATTTGATCTGTACCGCTTAAACAGCAATAACCACAGCACGGCCGCGGTTGTTTGCGCCGTCACAACAACGCATAATAGCGCCCCCTGTTGCATCCGGGGCAGAAACAGGCCTGTCAGAGACAGGCCTTTGCGCATGACAAACTGCATCTGCAGCGCAGTGAGACAGCAATATGACTGAATTTTTCTTACTTCTGATCAGCACCATCCTGGTGAATAACTTTGTATTGGTGAAATTTCTTGGCCTCTGCCCCTTTATGGGGGTGTCGAATAAACTCGATTCGGCGCTGGGCATGTGTCTGGCGACCACTTTTGTACTGACGCTGGCGTCATTGTGCAGTTATCTGGTCGATCACTATGTCCTGCTGCCGTTGGATCTGGCGTATTTACGCACGCTGACGTTTATTCTGGTGATCGCTGTTGTGGTGCAATTCACTGAAATGGTGGTACACAAAACCAGTCCGGCCCTGTACCGCGTATTAGGGATTTTTCTGCCGTTGATCACGACCAATTGTGCGGTACTGGGTGTTGCACTGCTGAACGTTAAAGCCAATAACAGCCTGTTTCAGTCAGTGGTGTATGGTTTTGGTGCGTCGGTTGGCTTTAGCCTGGTGCTGGTATTGTTTGCTGCGATGCGTGAACGACTGGCCGCCGCGGATGTGCCGCTGCCGTTTCGCGGTGCTTCAATCGGTCTGGTGACAGCAGGCCTGATGTCTTTAGCCTTTATGGGCTTTACCGGCTTGGTGAAATCCTGATATGTCGATGTTAACTGCCCTGCTGGCGCTCGGTGCGCTGGCGCTCATCTTCGGCGCCATTCTTGGTTATGCCGCGCTGCGGTTTAAAGTTGAAGCGGACCCGCTGGTCGATCAAATCGACGATATCCTGCCGCAAACCCAATGTGGTCAATGTGGCTATCCCGGCTGCCGGCCTTATGCTGAAGCCATCGCCAATGGCGATGCGATTAACAAATGCCCACCGGGCGGTGACGCTGCGATTAAAAAACTGGCCGACTTATTGGGTGTGACGGCGCCCGCGCTGGACAGTGCGCAAACGCCTGCAGTCAAACGCGTCGCTTTTATCCGCGAAGACGAATGCATCGGCTGCACCAAGTGTATCCAGGCCTGTCCGGTCGACGCCATTGTCGGTGCGTCCAAGCAGATGCACACCGTGATCAGCAATGAATGTACCGGCTGCGACTTGTGCGTGGAGCCCTGCCCGGTTAACTGTATCGATATGGTGCCACTGCCGGTGACTGTTGAGCGCTGGAAGTGGGACTTACAGGCCATCCCGGTCACTATCGTGGAGAGCAATTAAGTGCCGTCGTTGTTTCAACAAATTAAGGCCGGCCAGCTATGGGACTTCCATGGCGGCATTCATCCGCCGGCCCGGAAAAAACTGACCAGTCAGGCGCCGATTGGCCAGATGGCGCTGCCTGAGCGGCTATATGTTCCGCTGCGGCAACATATCGGCGTCCCGGGTAAATTGCTGGTGAAAGCCGGTGATCTGGTACTCAAAGGTCAACCTTTGACCGCGGCCGACAACGCAATGGCCATTCCGGTGCATGCACCAACATCGGGTCAGGTACTGGCGATTGAAAACTATCCGTCAGCACACCCTTCGGCGCTGCCAGAACCCTGTCTGGTGTTACAACCAGATGGCCTGGAGCAGTGGCGGCCACGCCACGCGCTGGACTACCTGCACACTGAACGCCCGATGTTACTGGCCCGCATTCAACAGGCCGGAATCGCAGGTATGGGCGGCGCAGGTTTCCCGACCCATATCAAATCCGGCGCCAGTACCGGCGTGGATTACCTGATTATCAACGCGGTAGAGTGTGAGCCTTATATCACCGCCGACGATGTGCTGATGCAGCACCATGCCGCAACTATTGTGCGTGGCATTGAGATCCTGTGTAAGTTACTGAATCCTAAGGCCGTGCTGATTGGTATCGAAGATGACAAACCACAGGCGATTGCAGCCATGCAGTTGGCTTGTCAGGGCAAAGCCGATTATTTATTGCGCGTGGTTCCGGCGAAGTATCCGTCCGGCGGCGAAAAACAACTGATTAAACTGTTAACCAGCAAAGAAGTGCCAAACGGCCGCCGCCCGCTGGATATCGGCATCGTGATGCAAAACGTCGGCACCGTGTTTGCGATCGCACAGGCGATTGAAGAAGACATCCCGCTGATCAGCCGGATCGTCACGGTGGTCGGTCAGACGCTACAGCATAGTCAGAACATCCGCGCCCTGATCGGTACACCGGTCGGCGCTTTGCTCGACGCCTGCGGTTTTGCCGCAGAACCGCAGCAACGGGTCATTATGGGCGGCCCGATGATGGGATTCACCCTGCCCACGCTGCAAATCCCACTGGTGAAAACCACCAACTGTATTATTGCGCCAACCAAACATGAACTGCCGGCCGCCGGCGATGAAATGGACTGCATCCGCTGTGGCGCCTGCGCTGAAGTGTGTCCGGCGGTCTTGTTGCCGCAGCAGTTGGTCTGGTATGCCAAAGCCAAAGATTATGACCAGTTAAAAGCGCACAATCTGGCCGATTGTATTGAATGTGGCGCCTGTTCTTATGTCTGCCCCAGTGAAATTCCGTTAGTACAGTATTATCGCATCGCCAAAGCAGAGATCCGTGAGCTGGCGCGGGAAGAACTGAAAGCTGAACAGGCCAAAGCACGGTTTGAAGCGCGTAACGAGCGGCTGGAACGGGATAAACAACAGCGCGCCGAGCGCAATCAGGCACTGGCTGCACAGCGTCAGGCCATGCTGGCCGAGCAGCAAAAACAACAAATTGCCGCTGCGCAGCAACGCGTCGACACTGCTGCGCCGCAAGAACTGAGCAAAGAACAAATTATCGCGGAGCGGGAACGTAAAAAAGCCGAAGCTCGCGCCTATCAGGCGGCCAAAGCCCAACCGGCAGACGAGATGACATCAAGCGCAGCGCCGGACAGTGCAGTCGCAGCGGCCGACAGCGCATCAGATCCGCGCGCCGCTGCAGTTGCAGCCGCCATTGCCCGCGCCAAAGCGAAAAAATCT
>JAIXSW010000206.1 GCA_027484495.1 Gammaproteobacteria bacterium | reverse complement strand
TTGACACTGACGCCGGACCACGAGCTGCAGCAGCTGCAGGTTGCCGATTTGCCGACACAATGCCGCGCTTTGGACCTCGCCTGGTTTCATTGCCCGATTGAAGACGATCAGGCGCCGGGCCTGGCATTTGCGCAAGGCTGGCAACAGGCAAGTAGCTATGTACACGCGTTATTGCGTCAGGGCGAGAAACTTGCCATCCACTGTAAAGGCGGTTCAGGCCGCACCGGACTTGTTGCCGCGCAAATTTTGCTGGAACTCGGGCTGGATAAAATTGAAGCCAAGCAACGGGTTCAGGCGCTGCGGCCTTATGCATTAACGCTGGCGCCGCATCTGGCTTATTTCAACGCACTCTGAGGCTGTTTTGTGGAGCAACAACGATGACGATTAAAGTAGGGATTAATGGCTTTGGCCGGATTGGCCGGCTGGTACTGCGGGCCGCATTTGACTGGCCGGAACTGGAATTTGTCCAGATCAACGACCCGGCGGCAGACGCCGCCACTTTCGCCCATTTGCTGAATTTTGATTCGGTGCATGGTCGTTGGTCCCATTTAGCCAGCGCCGAAGGTGAAAGCATCCGGATCAATGGCAAAACCATTCAGGTCAGTGCCAATAAATCTATCGCCGACACCGACTGGTCTGGCTGTGATCTCGTGATTGAAGCCTCCGGCAAAATGAAAACGACGGCATTGTTGCAGGCTTATCTGGATCAGGGCGTCAAGCGCGTGGTGGTCAGTGCGCCGGTGAAAGAACCAGGCGTGCTCAACGTGGTGATGGGCGTTAATCAACAGCTGTTTGACCCGGCTATCCATCGCATCGTCACGGCCGCCAGCTGCACCACTAACTGTCTGGCGCCTGTGGTCAAAGTGATCCACCAGCACTTAGGCATCAAACATGGTTCTATCACAACTATCCATGATTTAACTAATACCCAGTCGATTCTGGACACGCCACACAAAGACTTACGCCGTGCCCGCGCTTGTGGCAGCAGCCTGATCCCAACCACCACCGGTTCAGCCACCGCCATTACCGAGATCTTTCCCGAGCTCAAAGGCCGGCTGAATGGCCACGCCGTGCGGGTGCCGCTGGCTAATGCGTCCTTAACCGATTGTGTATTTGAATTGGAGCGTGCCACCAGCGCCGAAGCAGTCAACGGCCTGCTCCAAGCCGCCGCAGAAGGTGAACTGCTAGGCATTTTAGGTTATGAAGAACGGCCGCTGGTGTCGGTCGATTATAAAACCGACCCGCGGTCCTGCATTATTGATGCGCTGTCGACGATGGTCGTCAACGGCACCCAGCTGAAGATTTATGCCTGGTATGACAATGAATGGGGTTATGCCAACCGCACCGTTGAACTGGCCAGACTGGTCGGTCAGGCTTAAACGGAAGGACATGCCTTTGACAACCCCAACCAGTACAACCGCAAACGCGGCACTGCGTCAGTACGGCGTGGTCACCGCCAATTATTGGGCATTTACCCTGACTGACGGCGCGCTGCGCATGTTGATTGTGCTGCATTTTTATCAGCTTGGTTTTTCGCCGCTGGCCATTGCTTCGTTGTTTTTATTTTACGAGTTGTTTGGTGTTATCACCAACCTGATCGGCGGCTGGTTGGGCGCGCGCGTTGGCCTGAACAAAACGATGAACATCGGCTTATTGTTGCAGGTGCTGGCGCTGTCGATGTTGTTGCTGCCGGCACCACTGCTGACCGTGGCTTGGGTGATGGCAGCGCAGGCCCTTTCTGGCATTGCCAAAGATATGAACAAAATGAGCGCCAAAAGTTCGCTGAAGCTGCTGCTGCCAGAGGATTCGCAAGGTGCGTTATATCGATGGGTTGCATTGTTGACCGGCTCGAAAAATGCGCTCAAAGGTGTTGGTTTTTTCCTCGGTGGCCTGTTGCTGGCGGTGTTTGGGTTTCAGGGTGCTATCGCCGGTATGGCCGCTGCGCTGGCGTTAATCTGGGGCCTGAGCTTGTTTTTGCTGCAACGCGATTTAGGCAAAAGTAAATTCAAACCCAAATTCAAAGAAATATTTTCCAAAAGCCCGGCGATTAATAAGCTCGCAGCGGCACGACTGTTTTTATTCGGCGCCCGCGATGTCTGGTTTGTAATTGCGCTGCCGTTGTATCTGGCAACGACTGCCGGCTGGTCGCAAACGGCGATTGGCAGCTTTCTGGCCTTTTGGGTGATTGGCTATGGCATAGTCCAGGCGCTGGCTCCGGCGCTGACAGGCCGCGCAACTGCAGATCCGCAGGATCAGTCCGCAAGCATCAACGCCGCAGTGCGCTGGGCTGCGTTCTTATGCGGCATCCCGTTATTCATCAGTATGGGCATGGTTTACAGCAGCGCGCCGCTATGGATACTGATTGGCGGCCTGATGTTGTTTGGCGCAGTGTTTGCGGTCAATTCAGCACTGCACAGTTACCTGATTGTGCGGCTGGCCGGCCGGGATGGGGTATCGCTGGATGTCGGTTTTTATTATATGGCCAACGCGATGGGCCGGCTGGTTGGCACGCTGTTGTCCGGCGCGGTGTATCAAGCCGCCGGACTCCCCGCCTGTTTGTGGGTGTCCAGTGGCTTTTTAGTACTGACGCTGCTGATTAGTGTCTCGCTGGCGCGCAGCAACAGCCATTAAAATTGGCCGTCACGTTGTTTGCCGGCAACATATGCCCGATAACCGACACAACACAAAGTCACAATCAATAGCACACTGTATTCCATGCCGTTGCGGCCGGCACCAACGACAAACCAGCCAAAAGGTGCATGCACCATCACAAGGCCGGTGCTGTAGATGCCAACAAAACCAAGGGTCAGCGGCCAGACCCATTTCCCCAGCGCATACAGTACCGTAGCAATAATCTCATAAGCGGTGACTGCGGCGGCCAGATAAAACCCGGCCGGCAAGCCCTGTGTTTGCAACCATTCACCAAAAGGCACCACGCCACCACCAAGCAATCTGGCCCAGCCATGCGCGGCCAATAAACCAGCCAGCGTCAGCCGCAACAATAACCATAAATGCTGATCCAGTCGGCTTAGTCCATCAGTGCGCATCATGTTCTCCTGCCGCAGGCGGCTTTTTTGGCGTTTACGTTATGGGCGGTTTGGCTGTCCCAAGCTTATTCCAGCACAGTACAGATTTGATCAAACGGCTTTTTCTTCAGGGCGTGCGCTGGCACCGTGGCGTCGGCCGCCGGATATCCCAGCACCAGCAACATATAAGGCCGGTCGTTGTCGTTATCCCGGCCACAGATTTTGCTTAAAAAACTCATTGGTTTTGGCGTATGAGTTAACGACACCAGACCAACCTGATGCGCCGCCTGGATCAAAAAGCCGGTGGCAATGCCTACCGATTCATGCACATAGTAATTGGTGTCGCTGTCGTTATTGTCGATGCCACCGCGCTTTTGCGAAAAAATCACAATGAGCCAAGGCGCCGTTTCAAGGTAAGGCTTATGCGCGTCGGTGCCAAGTGGTTTTAATGCATTTAGCCATTCATCGCCGGCGCGGCCACTATAAAAACCGGCTTCCTGTAACTCCGCTTCGTGACGGATTTGTTGTTTCACCGCCGGATCGCTGATTGCGACAAAATGCCAGGGTTGATGATTGGCGCCACTCGGCGCGCCGGCCGCCACCTGAATGAGCTGTTCAATCACCTGCCGAGGTACCGGTTTGTCGGAAAAACTGCGGATAGTATGGCGACGCTGCATCAGCGCCAGATGATCGCTGGCACGTTGTTGCAGCTCAGCAGGGCTATATTCAACAAAATCGCTCAGCGGGTATTGGGTTTCCATCGGCAGGCTCCGGCAAGTCGGTGGTTGTGGGTAAAATCCATGTAAACACAAAGTAGCCTGATATAGAAATCCGACCAACCACGGCGGGACGGATGCAAGCGCAATGACTGGCCGGTATATACCCTTATTCCTCTAAGTTTCGGGGTTATTGGCCGCCTTCACGAATCTTCCATGATTTTGGGTATACTCTGATTTTTTTGCCCTTAAGGATTTTCAGTATGTCTGGTCAGATCGCATCTTGGCAGATCGCAGTTGCCTCCACCAATCCCGCCAAAATCAACGCCGTACGCGATGCTTTTGCGCTGGCATTTCCTGATGTGCAGTGCCAGATCAGTGGCTATAAAACCGAATCAGGTGTCGCCGCACAGCCGATGAGCTCGGCCGAAACCCTGCTCGGCGCAGACAACCGCCTGCACAATTTACAACTTCAGCTGCAACAACAGCCGGCGGATTTTTATGTGGCGATTGAAGCCGGATTCGACGATGGCATGACGTTCGCCTGGATGCGTATTACCGATGGCAAACGCGACGGACGCGCCCGCTCCGCTTCGCTGCAATTACCGGCTGCTGCGGTGCAGCGGCTGGAGCAAGGTGACGAGCTCGGTGATGTGATGGACGACCTGTTCGGTACGCAAAATATCAAACAAGCCGGCGGCGCTATTGGCCTACTGACGCAGCATAAACTGAGTCGCAGTAGCGTCTATCAACAGGCGTTGATTTTGGCATTAATCCCGTTTTTGTCACCCGATTGGTTCTAATAGCACTGCGCAAGGTTGCAACAGAGTAAATGGTGTAATAGGTTGAGTCATCATGGTTAACAAATGGTCAGGTCATGGCACGCTTATTCATGCTTCGCAGCGTTAGCGCTGTTTTGTGGTTAACTCTGGGTTGGCCGGTCGTGGCAGCAACACCAGTCGCGCCAGTCCAGTTAGCAGCTCCCGTCACAGTAGCTGCACCAGTCGCGCCCGTGCGCTCTGCACTAGAAATAGTCTGTGACGAGCTCTATGCACAAGCCATTGCACCGGATGCAGGTCAGTTGGTTGACATTGCCGCTACGGAAAGAAGCCTGCAACAACTTGATCTGTTGTTAACCACCAAACTCTCGGCAGATGAAGTCCTGCTCGGTCGTTACATTCGCGGCCTGGTGTTATTTCATCTCGCGGGGCGGCGCTATGAACAAGATCTGCCAGCAGATTTAAAAGCGTCGCGGCGTGGTTTGGAAGATATTGAATACGTGTTGCAGCACGCCCGACCGTACACTCCACAGCTGCTGGAACTGGCGTTTAATGGCGGCAAACTCGCACTCAATCATCTGCAAATGTACAACAAGGCGGTGGAACTTTGGACCTTATGCGGCAACAACGGCCACGCCGGTTGCATGACCGAATTGGCAACTTTTCATTTTACAGGTGAGTTTGGCATTGAACAGAACCTCAACAAAGCCATTCAATGGCACCAAAAGATTGTCGCAACTGGGCTGCAGTATCGTTGTGCCGCCATCCTATCGACATCATTTTTAGCGCAACTTAGCTTTTTTAAAAGCAAACTAAGCACCGGAAAAACCGCTGAGCAATGGTGGCAACAGATGGAAAATCTCAGCTATGCCGTCAGCGGCAATAGCGGTGAAGAAGACAAATGCGGTATCAATGACCATCATTTATTAGCCTATGTGCTCAAGCGCAGTGCCAACTTGCCCGTCGCTCATCACTGGCAACAACTGCAAGCCTTTAGCCACGACGAAGCAGCGCAACAAATCCTCAGTTGGTATGTAGACCCGTCACAGGCAGAGCGCGCGCTCAGCGCCATCGACACGCTAAGCGAAGACTATTACCGCAGTACGGCGTGGTATGCGATGCTGTTGCACGCCCATTTTACCGGGCAAACAACAGTGTATCGACAAGCACTGCGACGACTAGAAAGTCAGGACCCGGTGTACGCCGAACCAATGCTCAGTTGGGTGAGCCTGCTGCGGGCGGACTCGGTATTGCCATAACCACTTTGCTATTTGTTGTGTTAGTTGCTGTGTTAGCGGCGCCCATGCCTCGTCGCTCCACACACTGCACGAAACAATGCAAGAAATAATGCACGAAACAATGCTTTAAACCCTAGGTGCCAACACCTGTTCATTGTCAGCAAAAATTCATTTATCCGACAGCTGGCTTTCATGG
>JAIXSW010000004.1 GCA_027484495.1 Gammaproteobacteria bacterium | reverse complement strand
GGCAGCCCAAGGCTGATATTGACCGAACGGCCGAAACCTTTGTGTTTCAGCACCGGTAACCCCTGATCATGATACATCGCCAGAACTGCGTCGGCGTTGTCGAGATATTTACTTTGAAACAAGGTGTCGGCTGGCAGCGGGCCAATCAGGTCCATGCCTTCAGCCCGAAGTTCATCCAATGCCGGGCGGATGACATCAATTTCTTCCCTGCCGAGATGGCCATCTTCGCCAGCATGCGGATTCAGACCGCAGACGTAAATCCGTGGATTGGCGATTGCAAATTTTTGTTGTAAATCCTGATGCAGGATCCGGGTTACCTGCAGCAAACGTTCGCGGGTGATGGCTTTGGCGACATAGGCCAAAGGAATATGCGTCGTGACCAACGCTACGCGCAGGCCCTCGGTAGCCAGCATCATCACCACATAGGGCGTATTCGATTGCAGGGCAAAAAACTCGGTGTGACCACTAAACGGAATACCGGACTTGTTAATAATGCCTTTGTGGACTGGGCCTGTGACAATTGCGTCAAACTGCTTTTGCATCGATTGCTGACCAGCAAAGGTCAGCGTTTCGACCACATAACGGCCGTTATTTTCATTCAGCACACCGGGTTCGACTGGCTGCGCCAGAGTAAAAGGTGCGATAGTCAGGGTGCCGGCACGTTGTGGTTGCGGCGGCAGGTCGGCCTGATACGGCAGTAGCTGCAGCGGCAGACCAAGTAGCTTTGCCCTGTCCAGCAACAACGACGGATCAGCACACACCACCAGCTCTGCCGGCCAGTCTTGCTGTGCCAGCTGAATGATCAGATCCGGACCAATGCCGGCCGGTTCGCCCGGTGTGACGCCAATCCGTAAAGTCATTATTTATCTGCCAATACTTCGATAAAGGCTTCGTCGCGGATCTCACGCAGGAAGTTGCTGGATTCCTCGTTGAAGCGGCGGTTATAAATCATCCGCGTGACCTGTTCACGTTTTTTCTCGGCGGTCGCGTCGACAGTACGGCGATCCATCAACTGAACGATGTGCCAGCCGTGTTCGGTGCGGAATGGTTCGCTTAACTGGTCTTTTTTCAGAGTTTTTAAGGTATCGCGGAATTCAGGGACAAACACGTTTGGATCGGCCCAACCCAGTTCACCGCCTTTTAAACGGGAACCCGGATCTTCAGAATGCTCTTTGGCAAACTTAGCGAAATCTGCTTTGCCGGCTTTAAAATCAACAGCAAATTTCGCCAGCATATTTTTGGCTTTTTCTTCGCTGACAATGATGGATGGCTTGATTAAGACATGGCGTGAAGAAATCTCTTCGAATTCAACTACGTTGGCGCCTTTGATATCAAAAATGGTCAGAATATGGAAACCGGCACCTGAACGCAGCGGTCCGATCAGGTCCTTTTTCTTTTTGCCGCGCACTTGGTCCGCGAACAAGGTTGGCATTTCGTTGATATTCATCCAACCCATATCACCGCCTTCCAGTGCAGTTTCTGCAGACGATGAAGCAATGGCGATTTTTTTGAAATCGCTGCCGCCGCGCAACAGCTCCATGACTTTGGTCGCTTTGCTCTCAGCATCTTTGATCTGTTCTGCAGTCGGCTGGCCTGGCAGGGCCAGTAAAATATGGCCGATGTTGTATTGTTCGTTGCTGGCACCTTGCTGTTCCATCATTTTAGTCAGCGTATCAATCTCTTGCGGGCTGACATAAATGCGGCGTTGCACGTTGGCACGCAGCACTTCACCTGTGGTGATTTCTTCGCGTAACCGCTCACGGAACAGCTCGTAGCTACCTTCTTCCCGCACAACCTGTGCGCGGAACTGCTCAACCGAGACTTTTTGCTCGCGGGCGATGTTTTCGATGGTCTGGTCAAGCTGCGCATCGGTGATTTGCAGGCCCATCCGTTTTGCCACCTGCAGTTGCAGGCTGTTCATAATTAATCGTTCCAGAGCTTGCACCTGTAAGGCCGAATCAGAGGGTAAAGTCTGGCCTTGTTTGGCTGCATTCTTTTTCACGCGGGCGACCATGTCGCGGACTTCAGTTTCCAGAACGACACTATTGTTGACGATCGCGGCTACGGCATCGACTTTGGTTTCGACGGCCTGGCAATTCAACATGACACAAGTGGTCAGAGTCGCGGCAATCAGCTGTGTTAACTTCATAATTTTCCAGTCTAATTATTTAATAAATAGGGACGGCGATAACCAAAGACCCCAGTGGACAGCATGTCCGACACGTTAAAACCTGCACTATCCCCAAACCCTTTTAACACAAACTGCAACGCAATGCCGCTGTCGAGTTTGAACGGGGAGTTGATATTGTTGATCGGCAAATCCAGATTGGTCTCAATTTGCCGGCGGGCGATCAGCCGGACCGCCCAGCAGCATGATTCATACTGCAAGCCGACGTTGGCTTCAATCATCCGGTCATTGTGTAAATCGCGATAATAACTGCCGACCAGCTGCCATTGGTTATTCAGCGGCATGGTACCCAGGGCACCCAACTGCTCAATCTCGTTGCCTGAGACATAGCGGCTGTAGCGATGGTTCAACTGCAGCAGGTTTTTATCATCTGCACGGTAATCCAGCGACACATTGCTTTTGATCACGCGCTTGGTTTTCGAATCATACTGTACGCCGTTATTTAAAAACCAGCGTTGCTGAAAATGCAGCACAGATTCAGCAGCAAAGATCGATTCGGTGGCCGCGATCGGCTGATTATTGTCGGGGTTCTTCCCATCCGGCGTCGCCAGAAACAGGATCTGGCCCAAACTGAAGCGGAAACGCTCAGTATCAAATTCGTCATAGATCCGCGTCGTCGCACCGAGCGTCAGCTGATTCGCATCGTTGATCCGATCCAGGCCGGAAAAACGGTTTTGCCGGAACAAACCGTAATAATCATCCTGCAACCGTGCGGTGTCATATTGCCAGATCTGGCTCTGATCACGGTATGGAATATACAGATACTGGATTTGTGGCTCCAGCGTCTGTAACGACGATTGACCAAACCAGCGGGCGTCACGTTCGAAATTCAGTTTACCATTGAGCTGCACTTTCGGCAGGTGCCGTTCGGTATCTTCAGCCACCAGCGCCAGTTCGGGCGGTAAAGTGGTCAGATCGGTGCGGCGTTTTTGTTGATAAAACGTCGACATCAGGCCAGTTTCAAACTGCAGTTCATAGGCTGGCGTTACATAAGGCAAGCGTAATGTGGGTTCCAGATGCAGCCGATCAGCCTGTTTAATCGGCGCGTTGTCATTGGCAAAATGAGAATACTGACTGTGCCAGCTGAATTCGACGCCGGCGGGCAGTTGTAGTGGGCGTGCTGATTGCAAATCCCATTGCGGCAACGCTGCGTAGGAGTAAGTGTCAGCATAATTACCCAGAATTTCAAAGCCTTGCAATCGGATATCTGAACGCACGTCCGTGCCAAAATAACTCAGGCTGGCATGACGGTTCAGCTGGGTATCGCTCTGATTATTAAAGTCGGAGCCGAGCTCACTTAAATAGCCGTCGTCGCTGACATCGGTAAAATCAACCTGAGCACGCCAGTTATCGGCAAAATCCGAACGATGTTCGACGTGGCTCAGGTAACGACTACCAAAACCAGCGGGTTTATCCTGGTCATCCGGCAGAAATTCCAGCTGTAGTTTTCCGCTATCTTGTGCCGTCAGATAGCGAAACTCGGTTTTCAGCTGGGTGCCACGCTCGCTCATATAGCGTGGCGTGATGGTCGCGTCGTAGTTGTCGGCCAGATTCAGATAATACGGTAGCTGTAAATCCACGCCCAGTTTTTGCGAGCTGCCAAACTTCGGGATGAGCAGGCCTGATTTGCGCTGATTGCTGACCGGGAAAGTCATGTACGGTAAATACAACACCGGCACGCCTTTGATTTTAACCACTGAATTCCAGGCTTCGCCCCAGCCATCGTCGGCATTGAGCTGGATATCTTCCGCTTCCAGTGCCCAGCCGTTATCACCATCCGGGCAAGTGGTAAAGCTGGCTTCTTTTAAGGTGACCTGTTCGCTGGACGCCTGCATTTCTTTGGCATAGCCGCGGCCAGCCTGGCTGATAAAGCGATAGTCGGCATCGGTCATGGTGGCATTGTTGTCGTTGACACGGGCACTGAATGAGCTGCTGCTGACTTTGAGTTGTGAGCTGTAATAGCTAATGCCGCCATCGGCAAACATGTGCTGCTCGGCTTTGGAAAAAGTCGCACTGGGGGCACTTAACAAAGTATCGCGGTGTGTCAGTTCGACACCGTCGCTGAATACTGCGCTCTGGTTATCGTTCAATCTGACTTTGCCGGAAAATATCCGCAGGTTGTTATCATTTTTATCGAGCTGCGCCAGTCGCTCGGGCAACGTCAGGGTAGGATAACACTGCCTGACCGGCTCAGCAGCAAGCGCCAGACCCGGGAGTCCGAACATCAGCAGGTACAAGGCTTGGTATTTCATCCGGCGTTCCAAAAAGTTGCTCTGTTCCATCAGGCCACTGATGACCTGTGTGCAAAAAGAGGGCCTGTATGATAAATCAATTTTCGCCGCTCGGCTAATCCGTTATAGTGCGGCTTTTGCCCGGTTTGGAGTGCTCAGGTGGCGGAAAGGTTGTCACAAATTCAGAATTTTTTACAGCAGTATCAGGCTGACAGCCCTGTACAGTTTCACGCAATCAGTGGTGACGCCAGTTTCCGGCGTTATTTCCGTGTACAAAATGATGCCGAACACTGGGTATTAATGGATGCGCCGCCGGCGTTGGAAGACAGTCAGCGTTTCATCGCGGTGGCGAATGCATTGGCGGCTGCCGGTCTGCAAGTGCCGGCGGTATTAACCTCGGATCCGGCTGCCGGCCTGGTGTTATTGCAGGATCTGGGCGACGACCTATTACAGTTCAGCCTGAATGCACAAAATGCTGCCGACTGGTATCGTCAGGCACTGCGACTATTACCCCTGATGCAGACAGTGACGGCCACTTCCCAAGGCCCATTGCCACAATTTGACCGTGCTTTTGTGTTGCGTGAACTGCAAATTTTCCTCGACTGGTTTTTACCGGTGCATCTGCAAATCACGCCGGATGCAACAACCAGCCAGATGCTTCACCGCACTTTTGCCTGCATCGCGGACGAAGTATTGGCGCAGCCGCAAGCGGGCATGCACCGCGATTTTCATAGCCGCAATCTGATGATCCAGCCCGATCAATCGCTGGCAGTGATTGATTTTCAGGACGCGGTTGTCGGACCGGTCAGCTATGACGCCGTGTCGTTGTTACGCGATTGCTACCTGCGTTGGCCGGATACGCTGGTGGCGTCACTGCGTGATGAGTTTTATCTGCTGTTACAGCAACAAAACCGCGTGAGCGCCGACTACTCGCTGGCGCAATTTCGCCGGGCTTTTGACTGGACCGGTCTGCAACGTCATCTGAAAGTTTGTGGTATTTTTGCCCGTCTCTACCATCGTGATAGCAAAGCCGGTTATCTGGCTGATTTACCACGCGTAGTGGGATATGTGCGCGATATAGCAGCTATTTATCCTGAACTGACTGAATTTAGCCAGTGGTTTGATGCTGTCGTGCTGCCACGGTTTGCCGAGGTCAGTGCATGCGCGCAATGATTCTGGCGGCCGGCCGTGGCGAGCGGATGCGGCCTTTAACAGATCACTTGCCAAAGCCGCTGTTGCAGGTAGGCGGCCGGCCGTTGATTGAACATCATCTGTTAGCGCTGAGCCATGCCGGTGTTCAATCGGTAGTGATTAATCATGCCTGGCTTGGCGAAAAAATTGAAGCGCGGCTGGGTGATGGCCGGCAGTTTGGCCTTGATATTGTTTACTCGCCTGAAGGGGAGACCGGGCTGGAAACGGCAGGGGGGATCCGCCTGGCGTTACCGCTGCTCGGTGATGCGCCGTTTCTGGTCGTAAATGGTGATGTACTGACCGATTTCCCATTCGGCCGCCTGCTGCAGGCGTTAGCGCCGGATAAAATGGCGCATCTGGTGTTGGTGCCCAATCCGCCACAGCACCCGCACGGCGACTTTGCATTGCAGCAAGGTGACGCCTGCGTTGAGGGGCCGGTTAAATATACCTTCAGTGGCATTGCACTGTACCGGCCCGAATTTTTCCATGATGTACCACCGGGTGCACAAAAGCTGGCGCCATTTTTACGTGCAGCGATGCTGCGTGGCGACGTCAGTGCTGAGTTGTATCAGGGGTATTGGGCCGACATTGGCACACCGCAGCGTCTGGCAGACGCTGACATTCTTTTTCGCAGCAAGAGCTGAACAGGAGCCGAATTATGTGGGGTAAGTTACTGGGCGGTTTGTTTGGCCTGGCGATGTTTAAAATTCCTGGCCTGATTGTCGGCGTTTTTATCGGCCATTGGTTTGACCGCAGTATGCGTCAGCAGTTTGAGCAAGCCGGCGGATTCAGTGGCTTCAAACGCGACCAGAGCGAAGCGCAAGGCTTGTTTATGTTCAGCACTTTTGCGGTGATGGGGCACCTGGCCAAAGCCGATGGTGTCGTCACCACGGCGCACATCGACAAAGCGGTAGCGTTTATGCAACAGCTGGGGTTGGGGGCGCAGCAGCAACAGGAAGCACAGCGGGCTTTTCGCGAAGGCAAAGACAGCCAATTTCCATTGCAACAGCAGCTGCAATCCTTGCGACAAGCGTATCGCTGGCGGCCTGATTTGCTGCAGATGTTTCTGGAGATCCAGATTTCAGTGGCCTATGTCGATGGCCGGCTCAGTGATATCGAGCTGAAGCTATTGCAACAAGTGGCGGCAGCACTGTCGATTTCGAATACCCGTTTACAATATTTGCTTGGCCGGTACGAAGCCGAATCGCGTTTTTCGCGACGGTCAACCCAACAAGCGCCTGCTGCGGATGCGCTGGCTGATGCCTACCAATTATTAGGTGTCGCGCCGGACTGTAGTGAGACTGAGCTGAAAAAAGCGTATAAAAAGCAGATGTCGCAGCACCATCCGGACAAGCTCATGTCCCAAGGCCTGCCGAAAGAAATGCTGGAGCTGGCCAACCAGAAAACCCAGCAAATTCAGGCGGCGTACGAATTGTTAAAACAACATCGCAGCTGAGCCAGGCCGGCTCAGCTTTTGTAATAAAACATAAAATAGACGGCGCCCAGCAGACAAACGCCGGCGTACACATAATTCAGCTTAAACGGCTCTTTCATATACAACACGGCGAACGGGATAAACACCGCCAGTGTGATCACTTCCTGCAGAATTTTTAACTGCGCCAGACTCAATACCTGCGAACCAATCCGGTTCGCCGGTACCATCAGCATGTACTCAAAAAATGCGATGCCCCAGGACACCAGAATAGCGGTTAGTAATGCTGAAGATTTCAGGTGCTTCAGATGGCCGTACCAGGCAAAAGTCATAAAGATATTGCTCAGAACCAGCAAGCCAATGGTCGTTAGAACCGGAGACATTCGAATTCCTTTGATAGCTGAATTTTTCTCAGTTTACCGGCCGGTCAGGCAATTTGCATTTGGCATTTGCTGAGCCACCGTGTCGGTGACATGCGATGCTTGTGTTGTATGGATTCAAGGCAACGATCAGCAAGACGTAGATTCTGTGTGCCTGAATTTGCCAGCAGGTTCAGCGTTTTAAAAATAGTTAGCCGACATCTGTTAATAGCCGATGTAGCGCAGCCAACCGAGGATCTCCCCGCCGAGCCAAGGGTGATCCTGTTCCACTGAACCTGGCAACAGTCGTTGCCGGTATATTTCTTTGATGTGTTTGCGTACCAACTGCAACCGGAGTGCACCACTGTTGCGGGCAAAAGCATTGTCGGTTTGTGGCAACAAATCCAGCGTGGGCACTTTATGCTGACTAATCGCCTCCGCCACCTGTTCATTAAGCGCAACATCCTGCATTGCGGCGCCGATTAAGACTAAGGCCTGTGGCGGACTCAGTTCCTCATTTTTATACAGATTATTCAGCAATGCGCCGCTATGGCCGAGGCCAATCACCACGATGGTGCCGGGTTTAGACTCAACCTCCTGCATCACCACTTTGAGTCGTTCCAGTAGCTGCAGCTGGTAGGCTTGCAGATTTTCCATACTGGCCTCAGTCACGGCAGGCGGTACCATCACCGCCATGGTGTTCCAACCATAATCAATCAGATAGTTGCGCAGGTACTCCACAGCCCGTGGGCTAGCGGCATGTTGTGACCAGTCCGGGACCAAGATCACCGTGCCTTTTACAAAAGGTGTCATCGCGGTGCGCTGTAGGGTCAGAAATGATTGTTGGGGGGATTTCAGTGCATTAATTTGTGCGGTGGCAACCTGACGTTGTAAATCCGCGGCGGTTTGTTGTTCGTCCCATAACGCTGCATCCGCTTTGAGCAGAAATGGCAGGCATAACAGCAGGGAAATTATGGAAAAACAGGAGAAGGATCGCAACATCGGAAATTCCGCCAGACTAAACATTAAAGTCAGTATCGGCCACATTTCGCCGCGCTGTAGTCCTGACAGAAAAAACAAAGCCACCCGAAGGTGGCTTTGTCAGCGGTAAAACGAATTAACGTTGTACGGCTTCTTTCACAGATGCGGTCACAGTCGCTTCGATACGACGGTTGACTGCATGAGCGGCTTTAGAGCTGCCTGCAGCTTTTGGTTTGGTGATACCGTAACCAACTGCTTTCACGCGGCTGCGTTCGATGCCGTAGTTGCTGACCAGTACGTCTGCAATGGCGTCTGCACGACGTTGTGACAGTGCCAGGTTATACGCTGGAGTACCAACGTTAGACGCGTGACCACCGATTTCAACATCAGTGTTCGGGAAGCGTTTCAGGAAAGTTGCCAGTTTTTCGATATCTGCATGGTATTGCTCTTTGACGACAGAAGAGTCGTTATCAAACTGAGCGTTCAGCGCGATGCTGACTGAATTTTCAGTGAAGATTGAACAACCAACAGTGTCTACTTTGTCAGTGATTGGCGTGTTAGCGCACTGATCTTTGTCGTCGGTTACACCGTCTTGGTCAGCATCACCAATGACCGGAGCTGGCGCTGGTGCTGGCTCTGGAGCTGGTGCTGGTTCTGCAGCAGGAGCGGCACCGAAGTTGTAGGTCAGACCTACTTTCACTCCGTGATCGCCAAACGCTTTGCTGATACCCTGGTAACGGTTTGCTTCAACGAACAGAGCAACTTCGTCAGTGACGAACATGTTCACACCCATACCGATGTTTGCGGCAGATGCTGAACGGCCAGTGGTGTAGTTTTTGACACCACCCACGAAGTACAGCGGCAGGCTGTCAACGTGGTAAACCAGGTCCATACCAACGCGGTTGCCTTTGATATCGGCGTCAGAGAATTCTGATTCCAGATCCTGGCGAACATATTCTGCACGGATGCCCCAGCTTTCGCTGATACGGTAACCGATGTTCAGGCCAGTGCCGTTGCCGTTGTTCTGACCTTTCCAGTCTAATGATTTAGTTTTGTCGTTGTCCGGTGCATAGTGCTCCCAGAACACAGAACCGTAAACCCGATCTTGTAATTCAGCAGCGGTTGGGGCGGCTGATGCTACAGCTGTCATCAGGGGTAAAGCTGCCAGAACGGCAATTGCGCTAGTTTTCAGTTTCATCCATATCTCCTTAGGGGTTTTTCCAACGCGCTAATTTTATTTGATTTGTTTAGATTAAACAAATTTACTGTTGTTTTGCTGAACAAAAACACTTCTTTATTGTCAGCGCAACACGCGTCGGCGGGGTCATGCTAACTGCTGAAGATGAATCTGCGGTTAACACTTCGGTACTTCTGGTTCAAAATGGGGCTGGTGATCGAAACTCCAGCCATTGACCGGTCTGCGGATGCCGCAGCCCCAGCATTGCTGCATGTAGTTGTAAACGTTCTGTTTTTTCATCCGGCGCCGAGCCGTAAAATTTGTCACCACAGATCGGATGCCCCAGCCACTGCATATGCACGCGCAGTTGATGCGAGCGACCGGTCACCGGCGTCAGCCGCACACGGGTGGCGTTCTCTTCATAGCCGATATTCTCAAATAAAGTCTGGGCTGGTTTGCCCCGACTGAAGCAAACCATTTGTTTTGGCCGGTTTGGCCAGTCACAAATCAACGGCAGGTCGACCGCGCCGGCCTGCGTCAGCAACCGTCCTTCCAGCCTGGCAATATAATGTTTTTGCGTTTGCCGGCGTTCAAACTGCCAGTTCAACTCGCGTTGTGCATCCAGAGTCAGCGCCATCACTAACAAACCGGACGTGGCCATATCGAGACGGTGCACTGTGCGTGCCGTCGGGAACACCCGTTGCACGCGCAACTGCAAGCTATCCTGATGTTCCAGAGCTTTGCCGGGCACAGACAACAACCCGCTTGGTTTATTCAGTACCAGCAGCGCCTCATCCTGGTACAGGATGTCCAGATAAGGCGATTGCGGTGGCCGGTACTCCAGTAACATGTCCGTGTGGCCTAATCGTGGCTGACGACGATGACGCGGATCGCATCAAAGCGCAGACGTGCTTTACCAATGTATTGATCCAGCTGCTGTTGTTTATCCGCCAGGTGGGCAATTTCTTCCGGCCTGACCAGCGGGTTGATTTTTGCCAGCGCCTGTAACCGGTCCTGTTGTGCCTGCAACTGGCTGTGCATATTGCGCAAAGCTTCCTGCTGCAGTTGTTTTAACTGCACATCGGCGTAGGCTTCGGCTTTGGCCAACAGCGGATGGATTGTGCTTTGCAGCGCGCCGACCAGTTTACTGGCGGTTTGACGGCCGACTGGTTTGAGCTGACGGTTAAAGTTGTCAAACGGTACATTCGGCGCCAGATTCTTACCGGTTTTTTCCAGCAACAATCGAATTGGCGTGGGCGGCAGATAGCGACCCAGTTGCAGTTCCGCCGGTGCAGATGCTTCGACCAGATAAATACATTCGACAAAAAATGTTGCTGCTGGCAGTTGTTTGTTATGCAGTAATGCGGCCGCACTGTTGCCCATTGTGTCTTGGGTGACGATATCGAGTGTGCCCTGGACCATCGGGTGATCCCAGCTCAGGAACTGAATATCTTCCTGCGCCAGTGCTGTAGCGCGGTCAAACGTCACGGTAATGCCATCTTCGTCCAGCATCGGATAATGGCCTTGCAGATGTTCTGATGGCGTCAGCACAATGCTGGTATCACTGCGGTCATCCTGCTGCACACCGAGCAAATCCCAGGCTTTGAGCATATACAGCGGCAGAATAGTCGCGTCGTCCTGTAAACGGACTTGTTCGACTAACTGTTGCGCCTGACCACGGCCGCTGGAGTTCAATTCCAGTAGTTGATCCCGGCCTTGTTCCAGCTGTTGTTTCAGCTGGTTGTTCAGTTCACGACTATCTGCCAGCAGGGCACTGACTGCTGTCTGATCCGGCGCGGACTGCGCCAGCAATGGCAACAGCCGTTCGCGCATCTGTTGATAGACAGCACCACCGGTCTGACAGGTTGCATCAAACGCCTGCAACCCCAGGTGATACCAGTCCAGTAACACTTGCTGCGGTTGGTCGATGAAATACGGCAGATGGATCTGGATATCCTGCGTCTGGCCAATCCGATCCAGCCGGCCGATGCGTTGTTCCAGCAAGTCCGGATTCAGTGGCAGATCAAACAGCACCAGATGATGCGCAAACTGGAAGTTGCGGCCTTCCGAGCCGATTTCCGAACAAATCAACGCCTGCGCGCTTTGATCATCTTGCGCGAAATAAGCGGCTGCTTTATCACGGTCAAAAATCGACATGCCTTCGTGGAATACTGCAGCGCGGATGCCTTCTTTCACCCGCATCGCTTCTTCCAGCGCAATCGCGGTGTCGGCATGGGCGCAGATCACCAGAAACTTTTTGTATTTGTGCTGTTTAATCAGCGCAATCACCGCTTCAACGCGCGGGTCAAACTGCCACCAGCTGGTTTTACTGCCTTCAAATTCCTGATAAATCCGCTCCGGGAATAACAGGGTTTTGGCCTTGAATTCATCGGTCTGATTGGCCATGAAACTCAGCTGCACTTTGATGGCGTTCTGATATTGCTCTGGCAGCGGCAAGCCGATGAACTGAGGCTGACGCTGCGGAAATCCGGCAATGGCGGCGCGGGTGTTGCGAAACAGAATGCGGCCCGTACCGTGGTGGTCCAGTAACAGGCTTAGCAGCGCATCGATGGCGGCATCGCGCTCGCTGTTCGTCTCAGCAGATTTCAGCAGCGACAAGTGCGCGCTGATATCGGTTTCCTGTAATAACTGTTGCAGCTGCGCTGCAGTGTCGCCCGATAATGGCACTTCCTGTTGCAGCGCGCGCGCCAACGTTGCGATCGCTTTATATTGCTGTTCTTCCGCGACAAAAGCCGGGTAATCATAAAAACGGTTTGGGTCGAGCAGGCGTAGCCGGGCAAAATGACTCTGATGACCCAGCTGATCCGGCGTTGCCGTCAGCAGAATAACGCCCGGCGTATCTTGGGCCAGCGTCTCAATCCGCTGATATTCTGTGCTCGCTGCTGCTTCGCTCCAGGTCAGGTGATGGGCTTCGTCGACCACCAGCAGATCCCAATGCGTTTCTGCGGCCGCTTCAAAGGCGGCTTTTTTCCGTGTCAGGAAGTCGAGGCTCAACAGCACCAGCTGTTCGGTTTCAAATGGATTTCCACCGTCAGCGGTAGCTTCGGTCAGGCGCTCGTCGTCAAAAATAGCAAACTTCAGGTTAAAACGGCGCAGCATTTCGACCAGCCACTGATGCTGCAGCGATTCTGGTACAACAATTAATACGCGGCTGGCAAGGCCAGACAGCAGTTGCTGATGGATGATGAGGCCCGCTTCAATGGTTTTGCCCAGACCCACTTCGTCTGACAATAACACCCGTGGCGCGTGCCGCTGTGACACTTCATTAGCGATGTGTAGCTGATGCGGGATCAGGCTTAAGCGGCCGCCGGTCAGACCGCGCAGCGGATTTTGTTGCTGCTGATGCAGATGTTGCCAGCTGTGGTAACGCAGTGTGAACCAGTCAAAACGGTCAATCTGACCGGTAAACAGACGGTCCTGTGGCGAACTGAAACTGATGAAATGGTCGAGAAAGGTTTCGCGCAGACTAACCGCTTCACCGGTGTCGGTACGTTCGCCGTGATAAACCAGCGTCTGATTCACTTCTTCAATCCGTTCGATGACGAGACTGAATTCCTGCGCACTTTTCACCGTATCACCCGGATTGAACTGCACCCGCGTCAGCGGTGCTTCGCTCATGGCATACAGCCTGGTTTCGCCACTGGCGGGGAACAACATGGTCACCATCCGGCCATCAATACCGACGACGGTGCCTAAACCTAAGTCCGATTCCGCGTCGCTGATCCAGCGTTGTCCAAGGGCAAATTTCATCATTATCCGGGTCACTCTGCAAAGGGGGCGCTATGGTACTGAAAATCCGGACAAACTGCATCCGCCTTGCCGGGAATTTTTCTGCACCGTCTAAGTCACAAATGAAAAGCTTTGTATCGTCATGAGATTGTCATCCGGTACAAGGATTCTTGTTCTAAATTACATAAGAACCCGCCGGGTTTTTTCATCCGCTGCTAAGGAGCTGCATATGGCGCGAAGAAGAAGTAAAGACATAAAAATCTACGTCCTCGATACCAATATCCTGCTGCATGAACCCTTCGCCTTCTTAAATTTTCAGGAACATGACGTGGTCATCCCGATGACCGTGTTAGAAGAATTAGACCATATCAAAGACAAACACAAAGATGTCAGCCGCGAAGCGCGGGTTGCGATCCGGGCGCTGGAAGACGTGCTGAAAGATGCGACGCCGGAACAAATGCTACAGGGCGTGAAATTACCGCAACATACCGATGATAAAGCCAGCGGTCATTTGTTTATCGTTAATGACCATCATATCAGCGACCAAATCCCCGGCTTACCTGGCGGCGAAAACGACCACCTGATTATCAATACTGCGTTGTTTTTACAGCGCGAAAAAGCACCGGTCAAAGTGATCCTGGTGACCAAAGACATCAATATGCGCCTCAAAGCCAAAGGCGCCGGTTTAAAACTGGTCGAAGACTATCGCACTGACCAGCTGATCGATGACGTCAGGTTTTTGTATAAAGGCTATTTTAAATTTGCCGGTGATTTCTGGAGTCAGGTCAAAGATTGCCGCAGCGAACACGAAGGCCGCGACACCTACCACTATTTACCCCGCACTTTATTACCCAATGCCTACATTAATGAATATCTGGTCGATGAGCATGAAACCTTTGCTGGCCGTGTAGTGTCGATTAACGACCAGCAAATCAAAGTGCTGGATTTGGGATTTGAGCGAATGATGCACCGCCATGCCTGGGGCATTCATCCGAAAAACATTTATCAGGCGATGGCACTGAATGCGTTGCTGGACCCGGATATGGATCTGGTGATCCTGACCGGCCCGGCGGGTTGCGGTAAAACCCTACTGGCATTGGCCGCCGCATTGGAGCTGGTGATTGAACGGGGCATGTACGATAAAGTCATCGTGACGCGCAATACCCCGGAGATCGCTGAATCGATAGGCTTTTTACCCGGTACTGAAGAAGAGAAAATGGCACCCTGGCTGGCGGCAATCACCGACTCGCTGGAGGTGCTGCATAAAACCGACGAGCATCCGCACTCCAGCGTCAACTACATCATGGATAAGGCCAACATTCAGTTCAAGTCGGTCAATTTTATGCGGGGTCGCAGCATTCAGCATGCCATCGTGCTCTTGGATGAATGTCAGAACCTGTCCGCAGCGCAGCTGAAAACTATCATCACTCGCTGTGGCGAAGGTACCAAACTGATTTGTTCCGGCAATCTGTCACAGATTGACAGCAACTATCTGACGGCGGTGACTTCGGGTCTGACTTATATCGTCGAGCGTTTTAAAAATTTCGAAGGCAGCACCACGATTAACCTCAATGGGGTGGTTCGTAGCCGGTTGGCTTCCTTTGCAGAGGCCAATCTCTAGGGCGTGTTGATGTTTGGTGGTTAATTTTTGTTCGAGTTGGTGGCGTTTTGGGCGCGAAACGAGGCGCGTGGCATAG
>JAIXSW010000527.1 GCA_027484495.1 Gammaproteobacteria bacterium | reverse complement strand
AGTGCTGAAGATGGGCGGCCGGTTGCTGGAAGATATGCAGGCGCTGGATAGCTTATTAACCGTGATTAAAGGCTTAGCCACGGAGTATCCGTTGGTACTGGTGCATGGCGGCGGCGCACAGGTCGACCGCTGGTTGGCGACTTTTGGTTTTGACACGCAAAAGATTGATGGTCAGCGTGTATCACCGCCGGAGCAAATGCCGGGGATCACTGGTGCATTGGCCGGTGCGGTGAATGGCTTGATGGTGGCGCGGGCGCAGTTGGCCGGATTAAACGCCGTAGGCTTGACGCTGGCAGCCGGTCAGAGCCTGAAATTTGACGTCAACACTAAATTAGGCGCTGTCGGTATTGCCAAAGCGAACGACGGTACTTTGGTCAACACCTTGATCCAAAATGGCTTTGTGCCGGTGTTCAGCTCTATTGGCCTCAGTGATGACGGCCAGTTGCTGAATGTGAACGCCGATATTGCCGCCGCGGCCATTTGTCAGTTAGTGCAAGGCACCTTGGTGTTGCTGACGGACGTACCGGGCATTCTGGATGGCAATGGCCAGCTTATTAAATCACTGAACAGCACGCAAGCGCAGGCGCTGGTTGATAGTGGTGTGATCAAAGGCGGGATGAAAGTGAAACTCGACGCGGCGCTGGAAACGGCCGCGGCATTGCGACGACCGATCATCGTCGCAGGCTGGCAACAGCCGGAAGATTTATTGAAGCTGATGCAACAGCAGGAAGTTGGCACTTGTATCAGTTGGTAACCCCACTGAAATCTGTTCTCTAACGCGCGGGCACCCTAAACAGGAGAGGTGTCCGTTGCCGGACCGATTTCCTCAAAAAAAGGTGGCCCGTCGCGGCCGTGCAGTGTGAAACAATGAGTCAATTATCGCAGTTACTGTGTTTAGCGGATTTAAGCAAAAGTCAGTTGTCCGGTTTACTGGCGCTGGCCAGTCAAATCAAACAATCCCCGGAAGACTACAGCCAGGCTTTAAAAGGCAAAAGTATCGCGTTATTGTTTGAAAAGCCTTCATTGCGGACGCGGGTCAGCTTCGACGTCGGCATCTACAAGCTCGGCGGCCACAGCGTGTATCTGGATCAGCAAAATGGTGCTATGGGCGTGCGGGAATCGGTAGAAGATTTCGGGTCTAACCTGGCGTGCTGGTGCGATGCAATTGTGGCGCGGGTCTATTCTCAGCAGACGTTGTTAAAACTGGCGTCCAGCAGTAAAAAACCGGTAATTAATGCGCTCAGTGACCTGTACCACCCGTGTCAGGCTTTAGCTGATTTATTATCCTTGCAGGAAGTACTGGGCGATTTATCCAAAGTCCATTTGGCTTTTGTTGGTGACGGCAATAATGTATGTCATTCGCTGATGTTAGGTGCCGCCATTTTAGGCATGACGCTGACCGTGGTGACGCCACCGGGTTTTGGCCCGGATGCGCATGTGTTATTGCGGGCACAGGCGCTGGCGGCGCAAAGCGGCGCCAAACTGACGCTCAGTCAGCACGTTTCAGCCGCTGCGGGAGCGGATGCCATTTATACCGACACCTGGTTGTCGATGGGCAACAAAACCGATCCGGCGCAAATCGAGAGGGCCTTTGCACCCTTCCAGATCAATACGGCCGTGATGCAGCGTCTCGGCGCCAAACATTTTATGCACTGCCTGCCTGCACACCGCGGCCAGGAAGTGACCAGCGAAGTGCTGGACAGTGATTGTTCTCTGGTACTGCGGCAGGCGGAAAACCGCATGCATGTCCAGAACGCCGTTTTAGTCAGTTTATTTAGTTAAGGTTTATCTCATGAGCGAATTAAAAAAAGGTGTAAAAAAAGTCGTTTTAGCGTATTCCGGTGGTCTGGATACTTCGGCCATAGTGCCATGGCTGAAAGATAACTACGACTGTGAAGTCATAGCCTTTGTGGCAGACGTCGGTCAAGGCGCTGAAGACTTAGAAGGCGTGGAGCAAAAAGCGATTAACTCCGGTGCCAGCAGCTGCTATGTGGTGGATTTAAAAGAGCAGTTTGTCAAAGAAGTGATTTATCCAACGCTGAAAGCCGGTGCTGTGTATGAAGGCCAGTACTTACTCGGCACTTCAATGGCGCGGCCTATTATTGCCCGTGCCCAGGTTGAACTGGCGCTGAAACTGGGCGCTGACGCGCTGTGTCACGGTTGTACCGGGAAAGGTAATGACCAGGTTCGCTTTGAAGGTGCCTTTGCCGCCTTAGCCCCGCAGTTAAAAGTCATTGCGCCGTGGCGGGAATGGGAATTCAATTCCCGTCAGTCCCTGCTGAATTACCTGGCAGAGAAAAACGTCCCGACGACGGCGACTGCGACCAAAATTTATAGCCGTGACGCCAACCTGTTCCACATTTCGCATGAAGGCGGCGAGCTGGAAAACCCATGGAACGAGCCGTCTGAGCAAGTCTGGATGTGGACCAATTCTCCGGAGCAAGCATCGGATAAAGCGGAATATATCCAGCTGAGCTTTGTCAAAGGCGAACTGTCGGCCATTGACGGCAAAGCGGTATCTGGTGTTGAAGCCATTGAGCAGCTGAACAAAGCCGGTTCCATCCACGGTGTTGGCCGGATTGATATCGTTGAAAACCGTTTAGTCGGCATGAAATCGCGTGGCTGTTATGAAACGCCGGGCGGCACCATTATTGTGGCGGCACTGCGCGCGCTGGAATCGCTGGTGTATGACCGTACTTCACTGAAATACCGCGAAGAAGTCGGTCTGGAAGTGGCGCAGCTGGTCTATGACGGCCGCTGGTTCACGCCATTAAAAGATGCGCTGTTTGCCGCATCTAATTCACTGGCCGAACAGCTGACTGGTGACATCGTAGTCAAACTATACAAAGGTCAGGTCACGGTGGCAAAACGTCGTTCACCAAATAGCTTGTACTCTGAAGCCTTCGCAACTTTTGACGGCGACGAAGTGTATAACCAGAAAGATGCAGCCGGTTTTATCCGCCTGTACAGTCTGGCGAGCCGGATCCGCGCATTACACAGCGTCAAAGAATAACGCCGGAAAGGGTTAAAAAACGCCGGGCTTGCCCGGCTTTTGTTCATCAGATTTGTTGAGGTTAGTATGGCGATGTGGGGCGGCCGCTTCCAGGAAGCGAGTCTGGAAGAATTCCGGGCATTTAATGATTCATTGAGTTTTGACTATCTGCTGGCGCAGCAGGATATCGCCTGTTCACGCGCCTGGGCCGGTGGTTTACTCGAAGGCGGCATCATCACTGCGGACGAAGCCAAAGCGCTCGACCGCGCGCTGGCAGAGCTGGCCGATGAAGTGGCGGCCAATCCGCAGTTGCCGCTGCAAACCGCTGAAGAAGATATCCACAGCTGGGTTGAACTGAAACTCGGCGATAAAATCGGTGTGATCGCGAAAAAGCTGCACACCGGCCGTTCACGCAATGATTTGGTCGCGACCGATCTACGTTTGTGGAGTCGGCTGAATGCGCAGCTGGTGCAACAGGCTCTGACCGGTGCTATCGGTGCTTTACTGAACTTCGCCCGTCTGCACCACGGCGCTGTGATGCCAGGCTTTACCCATTTACAACGCGCGCAGCCGGTACTGGTCAGTCACTGGGCGCTGGCATATGTCGAAATGTTCCGTCGCGATTTAAGCCGGATTGACGATGCGTTAAAGCGACTCGACAGTTGCCCGCTGGGTTCAGGCGCCTTAGCTGGCACCGGCGTGGCGATGGACCGGCAAGCGTTAGCAGAGCGTTTGGGCTTTAGTCAGGCCGCACGCAATAGTCTGGATGCCGTGTCAGATCGTGATTATGTCGTCGAGTTGTCGGCTTGTGCCAGCATCTGTCTGACGCATTTATCGCGTTTGTCGGAAGATGTGATTTTCTTCTGCTCCGGCGAAGCGGGTTTCTTCAAACTCGGCGATGCGATTTCCAGCGGCTCGTCTTTGATGCCACAGAAGAAAAACCCGGATGTGTTTGAGTTACTGCGCGGTAAAACCGGTCGGGTGCTCGGCCATCTGGTGGCGATACTGCATATTCTCAAAGGTCTGCCTTTGGCTTACAACAAAGATATGCAGGAAGACAAACAAGGCTTTTTCGATTTAATGAGTACCTGGCAGCAGTGTTTGCTGGTACTGGCGACTTGCCTGCCACATTTGTCGGTCAACGTGGACCGCTGTCGCAAAGCCGCTGAGCTTGGCTACAGCAATGCCACAGATCTTGCCGATTATCTGGTCGGCAAAGGTATTGCCTTTCGCGACGCACATGAATTGTCCGGGGAGCTCGTGCTCAAAGCTGCTGCTAAACAAGTGGCGCTGGAGCAACTGAGCCTGGCTGAACTGCAGGAAGTCAGCCCACTCATCAGTGAAGACGTCTATCCGGCGTTGACGATTGAAGCTGGCATGGCAAAACGCTCGGCGCTCGGCGGTACTTGTCCGGTACAGGTAGGGCAGGCCCTCAGCGCGGCTGAAGCCTGGTTTGCAGCACTGGCATAATCAGCACTGAGCTGGTCCGATAAAACAACAAAGCCGCAGCGATGCGGCTTTGTTGTTGATGCGTGAACAGCAGACTTAACGGAAAATATCAATCTCCGCCGGTTTTTGCTGGTCTGGCTGTAATGGATTGACTGGATCAGCGTATTGCGTTGGCTCTGTGCCTTGCATGAAGTACTCAAATTCGCTGCTGTCGTCGCTGGCCTGCGTCAGCAAACCGGTTTTGCGGTCGATGCGCACCGATACAATGCCGGTTGGCGTGGGCGGGAACTGCTCTGGAGTATTTTCCAGCGCCAGTTCGGCAAAGTTTTGCCAGCTCGGTAAGGCCGTGGTTGCGCCGGATTCACCACCGAGCGTGACTGAGCGGCCCAGCACACTTTCAGAATCATCAAAACCAACCCAACTGGTGATCACCAGATCCGGCGTAAAACCGCTGAACCAGGCGTCTTTAACATCGTTAGTGGTGCCGGTTTTGCCAGACACATCGCGACGCTTCAGCGCTTTTAACTTATGCGCGGTACCATTCCAGCCCGGTCCACCCCAGATCGCACTTTTCATCGATTCGGCAATCAGGAAGGCATTTTGCGCCGAGATCACCCGTGGTGCATATTGCTCAGTCGGTTTTAGCGGTTCTGCCACAGTCGCCTCTGCTGCCACTGCAGACGTTTCCGTCGCTGCATCATTGTTGACGGCTTGTACATCGCCAGAGGTCGCTGCTGCGGTGTTGGCGGTGAGCTGCTCGCATTGGTCGCAGACGCTGACGGCCTGATGTTCGTAAATCAGATTATTCTGGTCGTCGAGAATTTTGGTAATGACATAAGGTTTCACCAGATAACCGCCGTTGGCGAATACAGCATAACCAGTCACCAGCTCCAGAGGTGTCAGCGACGCTGAACCAAGTGCTAACGTCTGATTGCGGGGTAAGTCTTTGGCATGAAAGCCAAACTTCGCCAGATGACCGATGGTGTGGTCAATGCCGACACCGCTGATTAAGCGAACAGACACCACGTTTTTCGATTTTGCTAAGGCTTCACGCAAGCGGATTGGGCCGTCGTATTCTTCCGGTGAGTTTTTCGGCCGCCAAGCCTGACCTGAGCCCTCATCCCATTCATGGATCGGCGCATCATTGATGACGGAGGCGAGCGTATAACCATGCTCCAGCGCGGCGGAATAAATAAAAGGTTTAATGTTGGAGCCGACCTGACGGTTCGCTTGTGTCACCCGGTTAAACTGGGTCTGACTGAAGCTATAGCCGCCAACTAAAGCACGGATCGCACCGTCTTTCGGATTTAACGCGACCAATGCGCTGCTGGCTTGCGGTAACTGGCTCAGGCGCCATTGGCCTTCCTGTTCCCGTACATAAATCAACATGCCGGGCGACAGGATCTGGCCGGCAGTAGCTGGCGCATTGCCCTGACGTTCATTGCTGATATAGGCGCGCGCCCATTTCAGACCATCCCAGGGCAAGTCGATTTTACGACCACCTGATAACATCACTTCAGCACTTTGTGCTTGTACTTGTGTCACGACCGCCGGTTGCAGCTTTTCAATAGCATCCTGTTCATCGAGGTAAGCCAGGATAGCTTCGTCCGATAAGCGTTTGTCTTCTTTAAAGCTGATACTGCCATCGGCTGCGACGATTTTTTCCGCTGGCCATACAGTTTTGAGTGGGCCACGGAAACCATGACGCTCGTCATAGGCATGTAAATTGGCTTGCAACGCATTGACTGCGCGGGTCTGTTGGCGCGCGTCTACCGTCGTAAATACCTGAAAACCTTTGGAGTAGGCTTCTTCTTCGCCATAACGGGCCACCACTTCCTGCCGCACCATTTCCGCCAGATAAGGCGCAGATGCGGTCACCTGCGCACCGTGTAATTTCGAAATAATGGGCGCCTGAATCGCGTCGTCATATTCTTGTTGAGTGATGTATTTTTCTGCCAGCATCCGGCCCAGCACAATATTACGACGGGCACGGGCTCGGCTAGGTGAACGCACCGGGTTCAGCACCGAGGGGGCTTGAGGCAAACCGGCAATAATGGCAATTTCGGATAAGGTCAGATCCTGAATATTCTTGCCGAAATAGACTTGCGCGGCAGCGCCAACGCCAAAAGCGCGTTGGCCCAGTTCAATCCGGTTCAGATAAAGTTCCAAGATTTCGTCTTTGCTCAGCAGCTCTTCGATATGGATCGCCAGAAAAGCTTCTTTGACCTTGCGGATGATTTTCTTTTCCCGGCTCAGGAAGAACAAGCGAGCCAACTGCTGAGTGATAGTCGATGCACCTTGGCTATAGTCGCCGGTGGTTGCTACCACAGTGGCCGCACGCATCACGCCAATCAAATCAATACCCGGATGCTCATAAAAGCGTGAGTCTTCGGTAGCCAATACTGCTTTGATCAGCATCGGTGGCATTTCGTCTAGTTTTAGTGGAATACGGCGTTTTTCACCAAATTGGGAAATTAATTCGCCGTCCTGACTGAACACCCGCATCGGTGTTTGCAGACGCACATCTTTCAGCGTTTCGACGCTCGGCAGATCGTTTTTAAGCACCAGATAAGTGATGCCAATGCTAAGTACGCCTAAGGTCAGACAACTCAACAGGATAATGACAAGTTTTTTAAGCCAAGACACTGAATAGCCCCAATTTTTGCTGCCCTTTACCAAAATAGGCTGCTAGTATAAATTCATTAGTAGTTGTTGAAGCACGTTGTTTCTCGTGCAAAAACAACGTACGCCACAGCGAAAACATAATAATCATAAGTTTGAGACGGCTGCAGGAAGCTATGATAAATCGGTTGTTTCGTGCGAAAAATCCACTCATCCTGGGCGTCGACATTGGCGCTCATACCGTCAAGGCTATTCTGCTGAGCCAACACGGCGAGCATTATAAAGTAGAAGCCCTGGCAATAGAACCTATGATTAAAGGGTCAATGACAGACCGTGAGATCCAGGATATCGAAGCTGTCGGCACTGTCATCGCCAAAATCCGCAAAAAAATTCCGAAAAACATCAAGTTTGCTGCAGCGGCAGTGTCCGGTTCAACAGTGATCACCAAAGTGATTTTTATGGACGCGAGCCTGTCTGATGACGAGTTAGCCAGCCAAATTGAAGTTGAAGCCGACAGCTTGATCCCATATCCGCTCAGCGAAGTCAGTATGGATTTTGAGAAGCAGGATCTGAACGCGAATGACCCGTCAAAAGTCAATGTACTGCTCAGTGCAGCGCGGACAGAAAGTGTGCAAAGCCGGGTGTCTGCACTCGACGCGGGTAACTTTGCCACCAAAGTCGTTGATGTTGAATCTTATTGTCTAAGTCGCGCTGCTGACTTGTGTTTTCACCAGTTGCCACCTGATGCGCATGAGAAATTGATTGCGGTCGTTGATATCGGCGCCACGATGACGCTGATGAGTATTCTCGAAGGTGGCAAAACCCATTACACCCGCGATCAAATGTTTGGTGGCGAGCAATATACCCGCAGCATTATTTCCTATTACGGCAAAACATACGAAGAAGCGGAACAGGCCAAAGTCAGCAATGATTTGCCTCCGACTTACACATTTGAGGTGCTGGCGCCGTTTCAGACCATGATTCTGCAGCAGGTCCGCCGTGGGATTCAGATGTATTTAACTACGTCAGGCCGCGAGAGTATTGATTATCTGATCATCTCTGGTGGTACCGCGTTGATTGAAGGCATTGATAAATTACTGACCGAAGAACTTGGGATCCATACGATAGTGGCAAACCCGTTTCAGCATATGGAAGTTGGCCCCGCGGTTGACCGGCAGCAGCTGACGCAACTGGCGCCGCAATTGATGGTAGCTTGTGGCCTGGCGATGCGGAGTTTCTCAACATGGCATATCTAAACCTCCTGCCCTGGCGCGAAGCGCAAAAGAAACAGCAACAAGCCCGGTTTATGACCACGATAACCGCAGCTTGCGTTGGCAGTTTTTTGCTGATGTTTGGCGTCAGTGCTGTCTATAGCTCGATGATTGAAGGGCAGGACGGTCGCAACAATTATCTGCAGGGTGAGATTGCGATCCTTGACCAGCGTATTGCAGAAATCAAACAACTCGACGAAAAGAAAAAAAATCTGCAAAAACGCATGGAGCTGATTGCGCAGCTGCAAAGCAGCAGAAACCTCGGCACGCAGATTATGGACGAAATTGCCAAAGTAACGCCGGCTGGGGTTTACCTGACCAATCTGGAGAAAAAAGGCCCATCGTTATTGTTGGTCGGTAAAAGTGAATCGAATAACCGGCTGTCCAATATGATCCGCTCCGTTGAAACTTCAGAGTTATTGTCCAATCCGTTACTCGAATTTATTGAGGCGGCAAAAGATGAGACTCAGTTACTCAGCGATTTTAAAATGCACCTGATGGTTAAAAGTTATGAAACGGTGCATGGTGCTGCGAATCAACCGAAGCCAGCTGCGGCCGGAGGCACCAAATGAGCCTGAATATTAATCTGGAAGAACTGAACAATCTGGATCTGGCGAGTGTTGGCTCTTGGCCGCCGGTTGCAAAATCCATGTTAATAGTTGTGTTCAGCATCTTAGTGGCGACGCTGAGTTATTTCATGCTGGTCGATGAAAAAATTACCACGCTGCAAAATGCTGAGACGCGTGAACAGGAACTGCGTCAGACTTACCGGGCGAAGTACGCAGCGGCAGTGAATCTTGAATTGTATAAACAGCAGATGATTGAGATGGAACAAACGTTCTCATATTTGCTAAAGCAATTGCCTGCAACCCATGAAACGCCCGGCTTGCTGGACGATATCACTTATGCCGGAACTTCGACCGGACTGACTTTTGTCCGCATCAACTGGATGCCGGAAATTGAAAAAGATTTTTACACTGAATTGCCGATCCAGATTGATGTCGTCGGCGATTATCACCAGTTTGGCAATTTTGTCAGTGAAGTTGCGAAATTACCCCGCATTGTGTCGTTGCACGATTTTTCGGTGACAACCGATAAAGACGATCGGCTGGTGTTTAACGTCGTTGCCAAAACATACCGGTATAAGGAGGCGCCATGAGTCGTCCTGCTGGCCGGTTGCTGACACTCAGTGCCATGATGTTGTTATTGCAGGGGTGTAATGATTCTTTGACTGATATCCAGCAATTTATGGAATCAGTCAAAGCCAATACTCCGGCGGGCATCCCACCACTGCCAAAAGCCAAACCTTTTGTGCATATCAGTTACCAATCAGTGAACGCGCGCAGCCCGTTCAGTGCACCGCGGCCGGAAGCTGTACAGGAACAATTTTCACAATCGCAGGACTGTCTGAGCCCAGATCCTGCCAGACGCAAAGAACCGCTGGAAAAATTTGCGTTGGATAATCTGGCAATGCGTGGCACGCTCGGCGACAGTGACAATGTCTGGGCACTGATTGAGGCTGCCGACAAAACCTTGCACAGAGTCAGTAAAAATAATTACATTGGGTTGTTTCATGGCCGGATCATTCAGGTTGATGCAAACCAGATTGAATTAATTGAATTAATCCCGGACGGCGCCGGATGTTGGAAAGAGCGGACGACCACCATGCAAATGGCCGACCCCAATGCCGCAACGCGCAAATAAGGTGTGAGCATCATATGGATCAACTAAAACACATGCAAAAACAACGATCAGCCTGGTGCCGCATCGCGTTGGGTTGCTGGTTGCTGAGCATTGGCTCCGCGACGGCTGCTCCGCTGTTATATGACGTCAGATACAGCCCGCTCAGTACCGGCGAGACTGAGATCGAGTTTGTCTTCGACGAAACATTGAACGTTGCGCCGGAAGTGCAGATTTTTAATGAACCTTCGCGTATCGAGTTAACCTTTCCGGAAGCCGAGTTTGAAGAAAAACTGACCGATGTCACGATCAACAAAGCTGGTGTCAAAAATGCCCGGACAGAGTTCTGGCAAAAAGGCATTAAAACCGCGGTATTTCTAGACCATCTGAAACTGTATAAAACCCGTCTGGAAGGCAACACCTTTTACCTGCAAGTCAGTGATGGTGCCAGCAGCAGCGCGAAGCCGGATGCCAACGCTTATATCAACAAAGTACAGGCCATCGATTTTCGCCGTGGTGAAAAAGGTGAAGGCAAGGTATTGGTTTTTCTGAAAGACAGCTCAGCAGCCATCGATGTACGGGAGAATCTGGGTAAAATTGTCGTGGAGTTTCATAACACCGACATTGCCGATGATTTGTTGTATCAATTAGATGTACTGGATTTCGGAACTATCGTCAAAGGCATTGAAACGTTTAAAGATGGTGTGATCACCCGCTTGGAAATTGAACCGACTGCCGCATTCACTTTTACCTATCAGCAAGTGGATAATATTTTCAGCCTGAGCGTAGAAAAAGACGCAATGGCCGGTGGTTTTATGCAAGGCGGCAAAGATTACAAAGGTAAAGCCATATCCCTGAATTTTCAGGATATTCCGGTGCGTACTGTGTTGCAGATTATCGCCGACTATAACGGTTTTAACCTGGTGACCAGCGATTCGGTCAGTGGCAATGTCACGCTGCGGCTTGATGGTACGCCATGGGACCAGGCGCTGGATATCGTATTGAAAGTGCGTGGCCTGGATAAACGCATGGACGGCAACATTCTGATGGTGGCGCCGACCGATGAACTGGCCGAACGTGAAGCCAAAGAGTTGCAGGCGCGGCAAAAAGTCGAAGATTTAGAAGCGTTGTATTCTGAGTTTATCACTGTCAACTACGCCAAAGCCGCAGATCTGGCCAAATTACTGGATGGCAAAGACAGTTCTCTATTATCGGCGCGTGGCAATGTGTCGGTTGATGAACGCACCAATACGATCTTGCTGAAAGACACGGCCAAAGCGATTGAGAACGTGCGCCGGCTGGTCGAACGGCTGGATGTACCGGTCAAGCAAGTGTTGATTGAATCACGCATGGTTACAGTCAAAGACAGTGTGTCGGAGGAGTTGGGGATTCGCTGGGGTTTCAGTGATCAGCAATTAACGAAAGCTGTTTCGGGTACGGCTGCTGCCGCGCAGTCGCTGGCGAATGGCCAGATCCCGGCACAGGCGGGGCGCTACAACGTCAATTTGCCTGCATCTGAAGGGGCCGGCAGTATTGGTTTTCATATTTCCAAACTGGGCGACGGTACTTTAATCGATTTGGAATTGTCGGCGCTTGAAGTGGAAAATAAAGCAGAGATTGTGGCTTCACCACGGATCTCTACCGCCAACCAGAAAAAAGCCCGCATCGAACAGGGTGTTGAAATCCCTTACGTGCAAGCTGCATCCAGTGGCGCGACCACAGTAGAATTTAAAAAGGCCGTGTTAAGCCTCGAGGTCACACCGCAGGTGACGCCGGATAACAAAATTATCCTCGACCTGACAGTGACCCAGGACACCGAAGGCAAAGTGGTGCAAACGCCAACCGGGAATGCCGTCGCCATTGATACTCAGCGTATCACGACGCAAGTGCTGGTCGACAATGGTGAAACAATTGTCCTGGGCGGGATTTATCAGCAACAAACCATCAATACCGTATCGAAAATCCCGGTACTTGGCGATATTCCATACGCTGGCGCTTTGTTCCGCCGCTCACTGGACAAAACCGAGAAAAAAGAATTATTGATTTTTGTTACACCAAAAATCATCAACGAGACCCGCTAATTGCATAAGGGACAGCCGATGGGCTGTCCCTTTTGAACTTTTGCTTGCGAAGCCCGCGTTAATACTGCCATAATTCAGCGCTTAAAATTTTCACGGGAGCTTTTTGGTCCTGACATCAACCCTCTTGAGTTAGCTGAATTAGCATTACGACATATGGCAGAGAAACGCAATATCTTCCTCGTTGGCCCAATGGGCGCAGGAAAAAGTACCATTGGCCGTCACTTAGCAGAAATGCTGCACCTCGAATTTTATGATTCGGATCAGGAAATTGAACGCCGTACCGGCGCAGACATTGCCTGGGTCTTTGATCTGGAAGGCGAGGAAGGTTTCAGGGTGCGCGAAGAAAACGTCATTGAAGACTTAACAGGTATGCAGGGCATTGTGCTGGCAACTGGTGGTGGATCGGTACTGAGTCGTGAGACCCGTAACCGTCTGTCAGCCCGCGGCATCGTGGTTTATCTGGAAACTCCGATTGAGAAACAGGTTGCCCGCACACAACGTGATAAGCGTCGTCCGCTGTTACAGACTGAAGAAGCACCACAACATGTGCTGGAGCGTCTGGCGGCAGAACGCAATCCACTGTATGAAGAAATCGCAGATTTTACCATCCGTACCGACGAGCAAAGCGCCCGCGCTGTTGCGAACCAAATCGTCGAACAACTGGGTTTTTAATTTCAGAAGGGAGCTGTAGATGGAAAAAGTTGCGGTTCAACTTGGTCTGCGCAGTTATCCCATCCTGATTGCTCCGGCGCTGTGTCAAAGCGCCGCGGAGCAAGCCGAATTCGCCCCGCTCTGGGGATACAAAAAAGTCGCCATTATTTCCAATCCTGTAGTTGCAGCGTTGTACCTGGATAAGGTGCGGGCACTGTTTGATGCCGCCGAAGTCAGCGAGTACTTGCTGCCGGATGGCGAAGCTTATAAAACCCTGCAGTCATTTGAACAGGTCAATTCATTTTTGCTGGAACAAAAGTTTCCACGTGATGGCTTATTGGTGGCTTTGGGCGGCGGCGTGATTGGCGATCTAACCGGTTTTGTCGCAGCCTGCTATCAGCGGGGTGTCGACTTTGTGCAAATTCCAACCACCTTGTTATCTCAGGTTGATTCTTCGGTAGGCGGCAAAACCGCCGTGAACCATCCGCTTGGCAAAAATATGATTGGGGCTTTTAAACAGCCTCAGGCCGTGCTGATTGACACCAATATGCTGCAAAGCCTGCCACCGCGCGAGTTTGCCGCCGGTATGGCTGAAGTGATTAAGTATGGTTTGCTTGGCGATGCTGCGTTCTTGCAGTGGCTGATCGCTCATCAGGCGCAAATTCAGGCGAAGCAAGAACCTGCCTTAAGCCAAATGATCCGCCATTGTTGTCAGATGAAAGCCGACATCGTTAGTCGGGATGAAACTGAGCAAGGCGAGCGAGCCCTGCTCAATCTTGGCCACACCTTTGGCCATGCCATTGAAGCCTGGTTGGGGTATGGCAGCTGGTTGCACGGTGAAGCCGTCGCCGTTGGTATGCTGATGGCGGCGCAACTGTCGGCGGCACGCGGCTGGATTGAGATGGCTGATGTCGATGCGATCCGCAATTTATTGTTAGCGGTACAGTTACCGGTAACGCCGCCTTCCGGCATGACAATTCAGCATTTTATGCCGTATATGAAGACCGATAAAAAGGTCAAAGCCGGACAAATGCGCTTTATCTTGTTGCAACAATGCGGACGTGCCATTATCGTCGATGACGTGACAGAACAAGAACTTATTCAGGTATTTGGCGCCACATATGGCTGATTTACATCAAAAACTGGCGACACAGCAAGGCTTGTTGCCGTCACAGCGCCAATGGCTGGAACGGTTGGTTTTTCAACTCGAATTTAATCCATATCAGCTGATTTATCTGGTCGGTGGGCCGGGTTCAGGTAAATCAACGCTGGCTTTAGCGGTCGCAGAGTTATTATCCGACGAGTTTAATCTGGCTTTGCTGACGGTCGAACCCGAACTTAGCGCCGGTAAAATTCGCCAGCATTTACTAGAGCAATGGTTTGGTCACGGTGTGGTCACCGATAAAACCCTGCTCAGTCTGATTGGCGAACGCGAGAGTCGCCAACCGCTGGCATTGATCCTCGATCAATCTGAATATTTGCCGGAACAATTGTGGACTGAGCTGGCTGAGATCCCTTGCCTCGTGATCGCAACCGCAGAGCAAGCCGATGCCCATGCCGAACTCAATTTGCCGTTGGCGCCGATCACGATGGAAGACGCCGGAGTACTGCTACAAGACAGCGCTTTCAGTACATTGACAATAGCTGAGCGTCTGGCGCAGTCCCAAGGTAATTTACACGTCTTATTAAATCCGCAACTGGCAGCAAAGACACCGAAACAGCAGAAGGCAGCAGTGCAAACTGCATCCGTTGCCGGACCGCTATGGGTGTTTACAATTGGCATGGCCGTGATTATTGGTGTTGTCGTATTCTGGTTTTGGACTGAACGTCAGCTAAAACAGGGAGATGGCATTGGTACGTTGACTTACCTGCCAGAAGAGCAGGAAGTCGCTGGCACTGTGACTCAGGTCAAAGAGGCACCACCACCGCCTCCAGCCGAGAAAGCCGTAGTTGAGCAACTGGTTAATCAACTGGAAAAAGCTGAACGCGGTACTGCGCAGGCGAAAGGTCTTGAAAAGCCAGTAGATTTCACCGAACAAAGCACTCCGGATCTAACTGGCGCTAATGAAGTACCTGCCGCACCTGCGGAAGATCTCACCGTCGCGCCGGCTACACAGCAAGCGACCAGTACAACAGACACAGCAGTTGTAGAAACGACAGAACCTGTGGTGGCTGAGACGCCGCAACCGGATTTAGCCGCTGAGATCAGCGCTGACGCTGGCTCCGGCGCGGGGCCAACCCGCCCTGCGACTGCGTTGCCGGAAGAAGCCACAGTCGAGTCTGAAATGGCCGCAGAATCGGGTAATATGACGACTCAACAAGCGCCGGTCGCGGCGACTGCGGCCGCGACTGAGCCAGTAGAAGACTTAGCAGCCGAAGCCTCGGCAGAGTTGAATCAGGCGGCAGCCAGCGCGAATCCGGTCACAGCCAGTGCTCAGACGAAGTCTGGCGGTGGATACCGCTATAGCGAATCTGAACTGTTGTCATTGCCGGGCACCCAATACGCACTGCAATTGGTAGTGTTTTCCAACGATACAGCGCTGCAGAGTTTCCGGCAGTCGTACAGCAATCTGCAGACTTATACCTATGAGCGGAAGAAAGACGGTAAACGACAGCTGGTCGTAGTGATGGCACCTTTCTCTAGCGCGGTTGTTGCTAAACAACAGGCGGCGCAACTGCCGGTGCCTTTACAGCAGGGTTTCGCCAAACCTCTTAGTGATATCCATAGTGAAATCAGTACTAACTAATGGACAGCTGCGTTGACTAAAGCCGTAAAAATAGCCAAACAACGTGCTTTCCTGAAATGGGCAGGCGGTAAGTACAATCTGGCGGAGGCGATCCGTCAGCATTTGCCGGCTGGCGATCTACTGGTTGAGCCTTTTGTCGGCGCTGGTTCAGTCTTTCTCAACACTGACTATCCTGCCTATATCCTGAATGACATTAATGCAGATTTGATAGGCCTGTACCGGTTATTACAAAGTCAGCCAGATATGCTGATTGGTGCAGCGCAGCAGTTTTTTACAGAGCAGAACAATCACAAAGAACGCTTCCTTGAACTCCGTCAGCAGTTTAATCAGAGTGAAGATTTGCTTGAACGCTCTTTATTGTTTTTGTATCTGAACCGGCATTGTTTTAACGGCTTGTGCCGCTATAACCAATCTGGCTTGTTTAACGTGCCTTTTGGCAAGTATAAGAAGCCGTATTTTCCAGCCGCTGAAATGTGGCGTTTTGCCGAAAAAGCGCAGAAAGCCGAATTTACCTGTCTGAGTTATCCGGAATTGTTTGCCCGGCTGCCTGCGCCGCCGACAGTGATTTATTGTGATCCGCCTTATGTGCCGTTGTCGAAAACGGCGAGCTTTACTTCCTACGCAAAAAACAGTTTTACTTTTGATGATCAGGCTGAGCTTGCCAATCTGGCAGAAGCAGCGCAAGCGGCCGGTCATACCGTGGTGATTAGTAATCACGATACGCCGTTGACCCGGAAGATCTATGCCGGCGCTGAACTGGATTCTATCCAGGTTGGACGTTCTATTAGTCAGAAGGGCAGTAGTCGCGGCAAGGTCGCGGAATTGTTTGCTATCTACCGGCAGAAGTAAGTAAAGGCTGCGTTCAGCTCAGCACCCAGCGTATGATCAGCATCAAACCCACTACAAAGCAGATGGTGACAATCACACCGGCGATAATATAGGGCAAGGGGCCCTGGGTCTGAAAGTCTTGTTGGCGTTGTTGTTCAGATTGCACGCCGATAAAAGCGCCGAAGACAGCTTTGAGAATTTGTCTGATTCCGGGCTTAGTGCCTGTCATCAGCAAAAGATGCCGTTATTCACTATCTTGATGGGTATGTAGCCGGTTCAGTAATTCCAACAAATCAATAAAGTGGAATTGAGTAGAGCGGCTATGGCCTTGAGCCCAGCCTAACCAGCTTTGTTGTTGTGTGCTGTCACATTGCAGTTGCAGGGTTTCAATTCCCGACTCCGCCACTACAAGCTGTTGTTGGCAGCTAGCCATCGCATTCTGCTGTTCCGGACCTTGAGAAATCGCGATAGCGACTGTCAAAGGCAGCAGCAGTAACGCAGATTTCAGCAGAGTTTTAGTTTTCATCAGAACGTCCATGCAAATAATAACTGTTCGATTTTACGCCAGTGCCTTGGCTGTGGCAAGAAAAAAACCGGCGGCCTTGCGGCTGCCGGTTCGGGTCGTGGACAAAGGCTGTTTTTTTAATTTTTTATGATGTCGTATCTTTCTGTTCTCAGAAAGTCTTGCTCAAACTCAGTACTAAGCGGCCATCACACAGATCGCAGCCCGCACTGCCTTCGATATTCGTTGACGCAAATTTCAATTGCACAGCAGAGCCCAATACTGAAGTGCCTAAACCAACGCTCCAATCCAGATACGCATCACCACGCAGCGGGCCGGCGGCCACAAATGTGTTGTACTCAGCGTTGTCGGCAAATTGGTTGTGACCGAGGTGCAACAGCAAACTTAAACTTTCATGCAACACGTAGGTGTAGTCTGCTGACAGGTAGTAGTACTCGTTCACGCCTGACGCAAAATAGTCATCTGAGTATGCGAAACCGAGGACTAAGTCTTTGTAAATGAACTTGGTATAGAATTCGTTGAAGTTAAACTGGTCGGTTTCATTATCGCCGTTTGGATAGCGGTACTGCATGGCACCGACGTCAATGGTCCAGTCTTCGTTAATTTTTCCGGTCCAACCGGCCAGAATGTCCAGTTCCATCGAGCCATTGCCGAATTTAATATTAGAGGCCCAAGTGGACAGGTAAAATCCAGACTCACCAGTCAACGTCATCCCGCCTTGCAGCGCCATGCCTTCATTGGTCTGTGAAATACCACGGAACAAGTAATCAGACACGTAGCCCACGTTTCCGGTCAATGTTGCGGCTTGTGCTGCACCGCCAAAACAGCTGGCGACCAATAATGCGATAGCGCCCAGTTTTTTTCCCTGCTTAAACGAACTTGTTGTTTTAGTTGCCATTGTTTTCATTTGCTTTGCCCTTATCTGTAATGGTCGCCAAAGGTAATTCCAGTTCTGTGCCATCAATGAAAGATGTTTTATTTCAATAAGATAGACTTTCATCTGCGAATCAGCCAGCGCCAAATGCGCGAAAGTGGTGCAGGTTTGCCTGTTTTTTGGGCGCTTCGTTGGATGGATCATCGGTAAAGCGGCTGCGCGGCGTTATGAAATCGGCTAAAGTGACGACTTTGCCAGCTGGGAGAGACGCATGTTACCGTTTTGGATAGCCCCTTCTATTTTGTCGGCGGATTTAGCCCGCCTCGGTGATGATGTCGCCCGCGTGCTGGCTGCAGGCGCCGATGTCGTGCATTTTGATGTGATGGATAACCATTATGTGCCGAACCTGACGTTTGGCCCGATGCTGTGTCAGGCACTGCGCAACTATGGTGTCACGGCACCGATTGATGTACATCTGATGGTGGAGCCAGTCGATAGTCTGGTGCCGCAATTCGCTAAAGCCGGTGCTTCGATCATTACTTTCCATCCGGAAGCGTCACGCCACGTCGACCGCACGTTGCAACTGATTAAAGATGAAGGTTGTCAGGCTGGTTTAGTGTTTAATCCGGCGACGCCGCTCAGTTACCTTGACTATGTGTTGGATAAAGTGGATGTGATTTTACTGATGTCGGTAAATCCGGGCTT
>JAIXSW010000046.1 GCA_027484495.1 Gammaproteobacteria bacterium | reverse complement strand
GCCAACAACCTCACCGACGAAACCTATCTGAACAGTCTGTATTGGGCGCAGGCTTATTACGGCGCACCGGCCAATTACAGCCTAAGCGTCAGCTACCAGTTCTGATGATATTTTCAGCAAAGCGCTGAAAGAAAAGCCCAGATAGTACGGTCTCTGTGAGAACCTCCCCTCACAGAGACTCGCCTATGTTTATCTGGTATTCCCGCCTGTTAGCAGGCCTTCGTCATACCGAAGGCTTGCCTTTATTGTTGTTACGCCTCTATCTGACCCCGGTACTGTTGCAGGCTGGCTGGAACAAATACCTGCATTTTGCCGACACCGTCGCCTGGTTTGGCAACGCTGAATGGGGCCTGGGGTTGCCGTTCCCTACCCTATTGGCTGCGCTGGCTATCGCGGCAGAGATCGGCGGTAGTCTGTTGTTATTATTTGGCTTATTCACCCGTCTGGCTGCGTTGTCGCTGGCTGTCACCATGCTGGTTGCGATGGTCACTGTGCATGCCAAAAACGGCTGGCTGGCGATTGCCGATGCGTCGAGCTGGCTGGCCGACGGTACTATCCTGCATTCAGAACGCATTCTGGCGGCACCGGAGAAACTTGAGCGCGCCCGCGCGATTTTACAACAACACGGCAACTACGACTGGCTGAACGAAAGCGGCAATTTGGTGGTGCTGAATAACGGCATCGAATTCGCCGCCACTTATTTTGTCATGCTGCTCTGCCTGCTGTGGTTTGGCGGCGGACGTTATCTGAGTCTGGATTATTATTTGCGCCGTGGTAACTTGAGCTAACGGCTATTGCCACAACAGCCAGGGAGGCAAGATGAAAATCACCCAGACGCAATTACAACAAGCTGTCAGCCAAGGCATTCTGCAGCCGGGACAAGACCAAAAGCTCTGGCAATTTCTGCAGCAACAGCAGCAGAATGTCGCGCAGTTTAACACCGCACATTTGCTGTATTACTTTGGCGGCGTGCTGGCGATTGCGGCGATGTCGTTGTTTATGAGTTTAAGCCATGATTTTTATGGCGGATTGGGCCTCGCCACGCTGGCCGCTTGTTATGCCTTGCTGGGGCTGGCGTTGGCCGAACATCAGCGCGGCCGCCAGCAACCACTGTTAACCGGTATCTTTGCCACTTTTGCACTGGTGCAAACTCCGCTGTTCGTGTTTGGCCTGTTGCTGGGATATGGCTTGTGGGACAACCGCGACTACCAGCATTTTCATCAATGGATTGACGCGCGCTGGCTGTGGATGGAACTGGCGACGTTATTGACCTCGGCTCTGGCTTTATATCGCTACCGGCTGCCGTTTTTACTGCTGCCGGTCGCTGTGACTCTGTGGTATCTCGGCATGGATTTGGCGCCGCTGCTGCTGCAGGATTTAGATCCGAACTGGCAGCAACGCAAATGGGTGGCGGTCGGCTGGGGTCTGCTGACGCTGGCACTGGCGTTTTATGTCGACCTGCGTAATCGCAGTCAGGCCGATTTTGCCTTCTGGCTGTATTTATCCGGCTTGCTGAGTTTTTGGGGTGGCCTGACGTCGATGGATTCAGACAGTGAAATGGGTAAAGCGATTTATGCCACCATTAACATTGGCCTGTTATTGATAGGTGTGGCGCTGGCGCGGCGTATGTTCGCGGTGTTTGGCGGCTTTGGCGTGCTGATCTATTTAAGCCATCTGGCTTTTGATTTATTCGAGGACAGCAACTGGTTTCCACTGGTGTTGTGCGCCATTGGTTTTACCGTGATTTACGCCGGCGTGTTGTGGCAACGCCATGAAGCGCGCTGGTCTGCCGCTTTACAACAATTGCTGCCGGAGCAGGTACAACAGCTGGTCGCAAGGCGCAGTTAAGATTTGATGACCCGGTGACAGCTTTGTACGGCGTGTGACGCCCAGCGGGCTTCGCTTACCGTACCTACCATCCCATTCAATCCGTAGGTACGGCAAACGCAGTGCCGCCGTACACAACATCGCCGTAGGTGCTGGATCGCAAGGTGGGATCAATACCCACTGGCGGCCGGCGCGCTGTCGATTGGGATCTCGAGCAATAAAGCCACGCCCTGCAACACCAGCAGTTCATCCAGCAGCAGCTGACCGTCGGCGGCGACCGCTGCACGCAGGGACTGCCAAATCTGCTGTTTGACGGCCGGGGTGCTGTTAATCAGCGGCAGCAGTTGCATACTGCCAAGTGTCTGCGTTTCCGGTTGCAGGATAGACGCCGGGTCCAGCCCCAGCGCGCGGATCCCGGCCTGCCAACTATCAAGCTGAGCCGCCGGGTTTGCCGACTGCAGGCTGACCCAATGCAACAACGGCAACAATGTCGGCAATACCTGCGACAAACGGCCATGCCGTGCTTTTGCCTGCGCCTGTGGCGCGAATTCAGCGGCAATCACATGATCCAGCCACAACCAGACCAGCGCTTCAAAGGTGTCACAACGGCCATCGAGGTCAATCAGCGCGCGACATAACTGCTGTAAGTGCGTGAATCGGCTCTGGCTTAGCTGCTTTAATGTCGGTACCAATTGTTGTAACAACGTCAGCCGCGTTAACGGCTGCAGCGGCTGCACCAGATCAAACAAACGGTCCACTTCACTGAGTAAACCCGGCATCCCGAGCCCCTGCACCAGTTTGAGCTGACGCGGTAGCTCCTGCTCGCTCATCAGACAACAGCATAACAACGCCTGCGCCGGGAGTTCGTGTTGGCTGGCGTGGCGCACCGCGGCCGGCAAACTATCAAATTCGGCCTGTAACTGCTGGCGCTGCAGCGTCAAATCGGCGGCCAGCAACTGCTCCGGCACGCCTGCTACTGTGCCAGGCGTTTTTCCGGCTAATTGCCCGGCTGATTGCCCGGCCGCTTGCCCAGCGAGGAGGGCCGCTTGCAACAACGCCATGCGTTGTTCCAGCGGTTGCGACACGGCGGCTTGACGCGGGGCGTCAGGCGGCGTCGCGGCGGTTGCGGCATCCGGCAGGCCACCAATCCAATGTGGTTCGATACGTTTAATTCGATCAGGTAACGGCGGATGCGTCGCAAACCAGCCGCCGATAAAACCCATTTGCCAGCGCGACAAGGCGTCCGCAAAAAACAAATGGCTCATTTCGCTGGCCTGCGGATGTTTGACCCGCCCGCCTTGTTGCAATGCAGCGATGCGTTTTAACGCGCCGGCAATACCAGCCGGATTACGGGTAAACTGCACGGCACTGGCATCGGCCAGATATTCACGCTGCCGGCTGACAGCGGCTTTGATCAGCTGACCAAACAACACGCCGATGTAACCAATCACGATAAAGCTAAGCCCTAACCCCAGCACCACCAGCACAGCGCCGTTGCGGTCGCGGCCGCCACCATGGCGGACAAACAGCAGCTGCTGACCGGCCTCACTGATAAACAAAATGCCGTGCAACAGTGCCAACAAGCGCAGGTTCAGCCGCATATCGCCGTTGAGGATATGACTGAATTCATGCGCGATCACGCCTTGTAATTCGTCGCGACTCAGTAGATTTAACGTGCCTTCTGTGACGCCAATCACGGCGTCTGCCGGCGAAAAACCAGCGGCAAAGGCGTTGATGCTTTGCTCGGGCAACACATACAGTGGCGGCGTCGGCACACCGGCCGCAATCGCCATTTCACTGACGACGTTTTGCAATACCCGCACTTTCGGGTCGGTTTCGTCACTTTTCAGCCGCCGGCCACCCAGGGCTTCTGCCACCACTTTGCCGCCTTTTTTCAGCTGTAATAGCCGGAACAACACCACAGCACCGATGACTGTTACCACCGCCAGGCTGCTGACGGCCAGATAGCCCCAGGGGAACTGCTCAGGCGCGGCCGGATCAAGCTGATCCGCCTGCAAAAACGCCAGCGCAAGCAACACCACCAGATCGGTCAGCACCACCAGCAGCAGCACGGCCAGCGCAAACAAAAACACCAGCAGCCGGGTGCGGCTGCGGGCTTGTTGCTGTGCTTCAAAGAAGTTCATCGCCATCAGTGGCGGCTCAGAACTTAATCACCGGAGCCGCCTGGATCGCGTCGCTGTCAGCGAATTCCAGCAGCGTCGCGTCTTTACTATGGCCAAAACTGCCAGCCAGAACCACCGCGGGGAAACTCTGCCGGTAGCTGTTGTAGTCCATCACGGCATCGTTAAAGGCCTGACGGGCAAACGCCACCCGATTTTCAGTACTGCTGAGCTCTTCACTCAGTTGCAGCATATTTTGGTTGGCTTTTAAATCCGGGTAGGCTTCCATCACGACACTAAAACGGCTCATCGCCTGCTGCACTGCGTTTTCCGCTCCGGCCAGCGCGTGCACGGCCGCGCCGTCAGTCGGTGCTGCCGCGGCGGCAGCTAAACCGGACACTGCACTGTTGCGCGCCGCGATCACCGCTTCGAGGGTTTCACGTTCATGCGCCATATAACCTTTCGCCGTTTCGACCAGATTCGGGATCAGGTCATAACGGCGCTTCAGCTGTACTTCAATTTGGGCAAAGCCATTTTGCCAGCGGTTCTTCAGCGCCACTAAGCGGTTGTAAACGCCAATCACCACAAACACCAATACCGCGATTAGCACCAGCAGAATAATCCCAGTCATCTTAACTCCTTGATTTGGTTGATTCGTTCAGACAAAACAGCGACTAAATTTCAACCACTGTCGCGCAAAGCCAGCGGGCATGCAATAGATCGGCGGAATAAATATCGCAACAGACATCTACCCTGTGGTGACTGCTAATAAGACATACCGCACCGACAATTGCTCCTGCATTGTCGGCGTACCGTCCTTCCATGGACATAAAAAAACGGCGACCAATGGTCGCCGCAACAGGGAAGACAGGCGCACGGCCTGTCGTGCTTACATCACCGGGAAAGTGAAGAATGATCTTGCGCCGCCAGCCGGGCCGCAGCAGGTTGAAACAGCGTATTGAGCCACATCAGCAGGCAAAGTGCGCCGGCCACGCCAGTCGCCAGATAAAAGCCATACCGCACTTCACCAAACCAGTCGCCAACAATGCCCATCAGTAAGGGACCTACTGCAGCGGCGAGCGCGGTAAAGGCCAGCAATAAACCGGCGACAGCGCCGTGTTGGGCCCGTGGGAAACAACTGATGCCTTTAGAGTTAATGGTTGGGTACATCATCGACATAAACAGGCCGGACAATGGCATCAGCCAGACTGCGACCTCAACGCCGCCGAGCATACTGGCGACATAACAGAGTAAAATTGCACTGCTGAACAACGCCAGCACCAGACTCCATTCCAGTTTGCTTAAAATCCATTCGGCCATAAAACGCCCCAAGGTACGCAGCACGAAGAAAATCGTAATGGCGTGCAGCGCCAGCCACTGATATTCACCCTGATAACTTTGCAGCAGCGTTGGCAGCCAGACAAATACTGCCACTTCCACCGCCACGTAACAGGCGATCGCGATGGAAAAACCCAGTGCATAAGGGTCGCGCACCAGTTTCAGGCTCTGCCATAAGTCTGCTTGCTGCTCAGCCGGTTCATAGTCCGGGTACTGCACCATCGCGGCAAGTGCCAATAACAAACCACAAATCAAACCGGCCAGCAGGTACAACTGCGTCCAGTCCAGTTCGTAGCTAATTAATAAGGTAACGAGTAACGGGCCGGCGATGGCGCCTAAGCCGAAAAAACCTTCCACCCGATTCATCAGGCGGGTGTGCTGCTGATTGTCCGGGCTGATATCGCCAATCAGCGCTAAAGCGCCGGTCTTAAACAAACCAATCGCCAAACCCGAGACACCTAACAAACCCAGGTAAAACAAAAAGGTATCGCCAAAAGCAAAGGCAATGCAGGCCAGAGTGTAAATCGCCAGGCCCGCCATAATCACCGTTTTGCGGCCGATAGAGTCGGCGAGACGACCCAGCAGCAACCCAGACAAGCCAATCAATACCATCGGCACATAATGAAAAGCGGCGGCTTCAGTCAGGCTTAAATTAAACTGCTGCACCACTTTGGGGATAATGACGCCAACGGCATCCGTGGTCATCGCAAAGACAAAAAACATCAAGCAGGTCATCCACTTAACCTGACTCAGCTGACGCTGCTGCGCCTGTTGTTCCGTCATGCCTAGCTGTATTGAATCGCTTTTGATCATGGCTGCCTCGTCCGTTCGCGCTGCGAAAACCGGAACACTGCAGTCCAACTCAATTCTGTTGCAGGGGTTCCAGCGCTCTGCCGGCGCAATGACCGACAGCTGTGCCAAGGTATACATCTTAAACGTTTAAGAATCAATATTACTGCAACAGAAAAGTGAAATTTTTTTGTTTGTATGGATTTCAGCTAGCCGCGCACCCGGTGCTCCGTGCCCGCCCCTGGCGTGAAAAACAAGATCCGGCATGATTCACCGGGCCTGAGATCCGCGCTATGCCAGCAGCCTTTGGCAATCACCTGCACCTGGCCTGGTGTATCAAAAGCAATGCGCTGCGTTTGGCCAGGTTGCTCCAGCAGCAGCTCGCAGCGGCCCGCCAACAGATACAACACTTCATCGCCGGCCGGATGCATTTCAAAGGAGGACCAGCTCGCGCTGAATGCATATTCCGATAAAAGGACACAGCCATGAAATTGGTTAAACTGCGTATCCAGCTGCGGGTATAACTCAGGTCCGGTTGGCAAAGCGTGGATCCGCTGCTGAGAATCCAGCACCAACGCAACATCGCGCAGGTTCAGCGGTTTATCTGCATCTTCTGACATAGCAGGCTCCAACAATCAGTTTTTTGCATCGACAATTCAATGTAGCAGCAGTTGCTGGCATAGTAACACTGACCTATAACCTCGTCGTTTGCTGCATAAAACCGGAGCATGCCATGTTATTAACCGCTGATCACAGCCTGTTACTGCTGATTGACCTGCAAAGCAAATTAGCACCTGCCATTCACAACAACGCCGAAGTCGAACAACACTGCCGCTGGTTGCTGGAAGTAGCGCGCGAACTGGCGGTACCGGTACTGGCGACCGAGCAATATCCGCATGGGCTTGGCGTGACAGTCCCATCGTTGCTGAGCTTGTTAAAAAGTGAAGAGATCCTGGAAAAAATCCATTTCAGCGCCTGTCAGGAGCCACATATTCAGGCCGCGCTTGCAGATTCCGGCCGCCGTCAAATTGTGCTCTGTGGCACTGAAACCCATGTTTGTGTGTTGCAGACTGCGCTGGATTTGCTCGCAGCCGGTTATCAGGTGTTTATCGTGGCAGAAGCCTGTGGCTCGCGGCGCGACAGCGATAAACAGCTGGCGCTGAGCAGATTACAGCAAGCGGGCGTGGTGATTGTCAGCCGTGAAATGGTCGCGTTTGAATGGTTGCATCAGGCCGGCACCGCGCAGTTTCGCCATATCAGTAAAGGCTGGCTGCGCTAAAGATACCGCAATCAAGTCGTGGGAACATCACCCCTGTCGTAGCGGATGATCAAGGGGCACCTGCAACAGATCCAGCACAGCCAGATTGGGACGGCGCGCGGTAACAGGTGGGATCACCAGCGTAGTGATTTGATTCAGTGTCGCCCGCGGTAAATCAGCCAGCGCGATGTACTCAATGCGCGGTTGCCAAATCGGCAAATCGGCTGCTTCGTACAAAATCACCTGATGTGCGGCCGGATAATATTTTAACAGCTCGCTGGTCAACACGCCGATGCGCTGCGCTTCACTGTCGAGCGCGGTCAGGCTGAAATCACCAGCGATACAAACCTGCCATAAAACCAGCAGTGCCGACACGTCAATCTGGCGCTGATAAAACAACCACTGACTGGCCTCATATTGCTGACAACCATCGGTCATCGGGTCTATGCCTAAATCGGCATACAAACAGGCGTCGGCGGAAATGCCCGGCTCCATTTTGGCCAATAACCCTTCGGCATTGGCCTGACGTAGCGCTTCATGCGGCGGCCAACTGGCGACACCGGGGTGACCATAACAAGCCCAGACCACTTTTTTGCCGGCCCGCACCGCGTCCAGGACCACATCGACCATCGCCTGATAACTGACAGCTCTGGACTGACCGGGCCGGTAAAACGGCTGTAAATCGACCAGCGCAGTATTAAACTGCGCCAGCCAATTGGCCAGATATTGCGTATTGGCGTGAAAAAACACCAGATCGGCGCTGCGCAGCAACTCCGCATTCAGCAGCGTCAGCTGGCTGCCCAAGGTGATGCCAAGCCCAATGCAATGCAGCCGGCCTTGTTGCATCAAATTATCCTGTTGCATCATTGCAGCTGCTTACTGATACAACAGTTGCGGCCGGCGCTTTTGGCCTGATATAGCAGCTGATCGGCGCTTTGCAGCAGGGTTTCCAGCTCAGCCGGGGCCTGCCCTGCCACCACACCAAAACTGGCGCTGATGCTTATCTGCTGTTGTTGCCACAGCAAGGGTTCGTTGCATAAAGCTAACCGGCACTGCTCGGCCAGCAACGCGGCTTCGGTCAGGCTGGCGCCACCCAGCCAGATAGCAAATTCTTCACCGCCAAGCCGGGCAAACCAGCTTTGAGCCGGCAGCAGTTGCTGCAGCCGGCTCACCAGCGCTTTGAGCACCGCATCACCGCCACTGTGGCCATACCGGTCGTTAATATTTTTAAATAAATCGATATCAAACAATAGCAAAGCGACACTCTGCTGCGGATGTTGACTGAGCCACTGCTGCGCCAGTTCGCTGAAACGGCGGCGATTTAAGCAACCGGTCAGGCCGTCGGTATTGGCCAGTAAAAACAGCTGGCGTTGTTTGCGTTGTAATAAACCCAACACTGCCAACAGCAGGCTGATAAAAGCGGCACCGGCCAGCACTGTCCACCATAACTCTTGTTTTTTCAGCTCGGCTTCCAGCTGCAGCACGGCATTCTGCTGTTGCAACAGCTGCAATTTGTTCTGGTTTTCCATGTAATTGGCCTGCGCCAGATGGTAGGCAATACTGCGTTCTTTGTATTCGCTCAGGTGTTGGTTCAGCGCGGCAATATGTTGTTTGTACAACAACACCGCCTGCGGCTGCGGCCCGGCCTGCTCGGCCAGTTCAGCCAAGTGCAATACAGCTTTGTTGGCAATATCATGGTCCTGCAGCTGTTCGGCCTGGGTAAACACCTGCTGCAGTACTTGCTTGGCTTCGCTGAGGCGTTGTAGCTGCAACAGCGCCAGTCCACGGTAATAACGGGCTTTGAGGATGGTAAACTGGAAACCGATTTTCTCCAGCTCGGGCAAAATGTCCTGCATGCGTTGCAGCAAACCAGCCGGGTCACGTTTTAACTCAATATCCGCCGTAAAAACATACAATGCCAGTGCCATCAGACGTTCCTGTGCGGCTTCACAATGCGCAAACGCCGATTGAAAACTGGCCGGATCGTAACTGTTTTTCAGCCCGATCAACGCATGGAGTTGTTGCGACTGACTGATACATAAATGACGCTCAGTGGTGGCAATCGATTCCATAGTTCGGGCAAATTCGTAGGCTTTCTCATAGGCGCCGGCACTAATATGCAATTGTGCCGCGACTGTGTAGATGTTGTTCAGGATCGCATTGTCTTTCAGATGATGTGAATCTTTCAGTGCTTCATATAAGTAGCTGTATGCCTTACGAAAGTCCTTAATTGATTCGTTCATGTTGGCAAGTAACAAATTAGCTTTGACGCGGGTATCAACAAAAGGTGTCGTGGTGATCGACTCGGCCAACACAATTGCTTTATCCAGCTTGCCGCCAAAGGCACTTGAATACGCCGAAATAAATACATAACGCGCATGTTGTTCCGGCGTCAATTCAGCGAGCCTGGCTTCAAGTGACTGTAGATTTTGTTGTGTCAGTGTGGGATTGCTGGTTCTGTTGTTTTCTGCAGATGCTAAAAGGTCGGCAATTTCACTTGCCGACCAGACCGGAACACTGAATAACGTTCCGAAAATAAACAGTATGTGGTTTAACTTCAATTACTTGGCAGGGAAGTAATAAGTCACCGGCTTCACACCATGACCAACCAGCTGTTCCACGGCAGCTTTGTCACCGTTTAACACTGCGGCGGCTTCAGCTGCGCTGACACCATGTTGTTGTAAGGTTGCTGCTGCGTCTTGGGCGTATGCGGCTTGTAATGCAGGGTCTGTGGCCAGTTGCTGGATAAATTGCGCTAAGGTCGACATATATACTCCGTGTCTGATTCAGAAAAATATGTGAAATAACTGATAGCTTTGTAACAGCGAAGGCTCAATCTATTGCACTTTAAGCCATGCTGCAAGCCATATCACTGAAATTTCACACAAATTTTCCAAATAACCGGGAGAAGTATCGGACCATTCAGCGCTGTACGGAGCGGCAGCTTTCACCCGCGCGAACTTCGTACGGCAATAACATCCGACCTTCTTCGCCGCGAATAAAGGCTTCAACCGCAGCAATACCTTTTTGATCACTGTGTTGCCAGACGGTGCTTAGCGTCGGGTGGTAACGCTGGCCTTCTTCAATGCCATCAAAACCGACCACCTGCACATCTTCCGGAATGCGCAGTCCAAGTTGCAGCACTTCACGCATCG
>JAIXSW010000208.1 GCA_027484495.1 Gammaproteobacteria bacterium | reverse complement strand
CCAGCGGATATAGTCCCAGCTGGCCGACTGGTCGCCGGTCCAGGTCACGGCGTAGCGCTGCATGCCGGCCCAGCCCATCACAGTCCATAAAAAAGGCCGTGAATCGGAATTATCTAAAATGCCGTCGGCCGCAGCTTTGTTCGCATCTAAGGCAAATTGGTAGCCCTGGCCGGTCCAGGCTACGTCGAGTTTTTGCGCGCGGCTGCCGGCAGTGCCGACTTCCCAGGCGATTTTATCGACGCCGTTTTCAGTCCAAAGTCCGGTTCTGAAGCCGTATTTGGCCAGGCCTTTGACTACTTTGGGTAAATCTGTGTAACCACAGCCGTAGCCATCATTGGGTAAAATCCAGCCGCCCGGCATATCATGTTCACGGTGTTTTTTTGCAACAGTTTCAATCACATCCGGTGTGGTGCCGGTTGGGCCGTCGCTCCAGCCATCTGGTACTGTACCGGGCTTTTTCACGTTGTCGCCGTCGTTGTAACAGTCGGCGTCGCCATATTCAAAGGCCCAGCGTGGGATCAGTTTGGCGCGGCCGGTCAGTTCGGTGTAATCCGCTAAGACGTCCTGGATGGAGCCGCCAACAAAATAATAGGCATCAAAGCGGCCTTCCTGATGCGACAGGTTTAGGTATTCAGCAGAGCGGAAATCGTAGCTGCCGTTGGCCCAGCTATTGCGCAGCACGCCGTAGCCTTTGCTCGACAGGTAAAACGGCGCCGGACTTGGTCGGTCACCTTCTTCCCAGCCGCCGGAATAGGAAATTTCCATGCTTTTGCCTTTGAATTCAAAAGCACCATTTTGCTGGCCACCGCCATAAAAGCGCTCATCGGGCGCTGTGCTCAGCGTTTGCACACTGTGCGCGCTGCCTTTGCTGTCATTTAGCTCCAACGGCTGCAGTTCCTGCACGATCAGCGTCTGATTGTCGGCTTTGTACAGCGCAAAAGTCAGTGGTTTTTTATAGATGCGCAGCGCCATCGCATCGGTGCTAATTAGCTGATAGTCACCCATATCTTTTTGTTGATAAGTGACCGGCGCGTAGTCGGTTTTGATGACGATGGGGGCGGCTTTACTGCCTTCGTCCGTCAGTTTGCCGTTGAGGCCGGCGCGGATGCGAAAAACGGAGGGGCTCAGCAACGTTAACTGGAAATTGATGCCACGCTCATCGAGCCAACTCAAATGAGTATTCGATTTTACGGTAAAGTTGTTCTTGTCAGGATGTTGCTTCGCCATCGTCGGAGCAGGGAGAAATACAACACATATCAATACTATCAGGTGACGATTCATCATATTATTCCATACACTGGCTATTGAATTTAGTGAAATCAGACAGTCTTCGTTTAAGTAAATTGTTTTTTATTTGTAGTCGGAGCTCTTTAATAGAATTCAGATGCTGAGTGAAAATAGAGTTGAGTCCAAAGCGATTTTTTATTTCGCGTCCTGACATAAAACCCAGCGTATATAAGCATGCCATTTTGTTGTATTCTACATGGAGTGCAGGTTTAACGTATGGTTGATGCTGGCGGTATAAATGTCCAACAACGACATCACTCATTAAAACACACTGTCCCCCAGCCAAAAATACTTTAATACTTAGAAATTGTTCATCATAACCCCATTGTGCCAAACCATTTAAACCGCCAACATGTAGATAAAGACTTTTATCAAATGCATACGCCGCACCCATAATACAGGGAATCGTCGGGTTACCTTCCCTAAAAGGCAACCAAGTGGTCTCGAGTAGATTTGGTGATTCAAGATCTAAGCATATATTGCAGCCGCCACCTAATACACTGTCAGCAGGGACCTCCCAGTCCTCATTTATAGCCGTTGAAACGGAGCAAAATAAATGCTGTGGTCTCATGCTGACATAGTGCAGTATTTTACTTGCCCAATTTGGCTGCAGAAATTTCATATGCCCGTCCAGAAACAGGATTACAGAGTGGCTGGCCAGATCTACACCTCTCTCTCTGCAGCCAGAGACTCCCAGCCTGGTGGTGTTATGGTAATATCTGACAGGAAAAATTTTTGTTAGTCCACTGTAATCATAATTGTCTGTCGATAAATCATTAAACAGTATCACTTCTATTGTTGGTAGATCGCAGCTTTCAAATAAACTCTGAAGGGTTTTTTGTACATTCTCCCCTTCATTAAGAAATGGAATAATCACAGTGATCAATGTTGTCGCTCCTGTGCTGCCAACGCATTAAAACATTTGTAAGCCAAGCCATAACAAAGCATTTCAAGTTCGCGTCCATATTGGACAAACACTCTGTTGCATTGCATATGGAAAACTGCGCCCAGAATCGTCGGTGCTTTATCTGCACAATGTATTGTCAGATATCGATAATAATTCTCCAATTCGATAGTCAGTGACCTTGTAGGATGTTTATTCACGCCATTGGATGCGGTTTCGAAGTTTGTTGGTATCAGGTGTTGCACAATTTGGTCTTTGTGGCGGCGATACAATGCGGATAGATGATGCAGGATATTCTTTTTGTTTTCGTATTCATTGAGGTATGCATTGAATGTATCATGACAAAGCCTCGCTTTTACTGCATTGGAAGATGTCTGAAGACCAAGTATTTGACTCAGTACCATCATCGCTCGGCACATGCGATCTGATTCAGTAGCAAGTTGCTGTTGCGAATACATACGCAGCAGGTCTTTGCTGTCGGCAGAAAAAACCGTCTCTGCGAACTGAATGCCTGCATTGCCACCGTAACGGCTGACTTCTCGTTTATAGGCGGCTATCTCAATTTCAGTGTTTCCTGGTTGTATCTGATGAAGCAGGCTCAAAATCCAGTTGCAGTCCAGTGGTAAGTTGGCTGCTGTTTGTCGGAGCAATCGCAGCCTCAGATGTGGACGCGGATCTGTATATCGCACAAAGAAGACTGAGTAGTCGTGATATGTCGCAATAATTTGCTGTAGTTCCGCAGAATTAAGAATTGATTCCTGAGTGGTAATAGAAGCATAAATTTTGAGATACAGCTCATTTGTACTGGCTGGCAACACCGAAGGGCGCTGTGTATAAATAGACAGTGGAGCAGGTTTTGGTTGGAAGGCTTTTTCTAAAGGATTGGTAGCGATTACAATTTCATTGCTGTAGTGCATGCCATTATTACATTGAACAACGCTGGTGTATTGATCGGCTAGTGATTCATACAACTCAAATTTCGTCTGGTAGTGTTGCTGTAGAATTTGTAAATCTATATCAGAAAGCAGATCCAGACGCATCACTTGGTCTGCTTCACCAAAACTGACATATCGGTCTAAGCTGAATTTCTGAAGCAGAGTTTGCCGCTTTTTTGCCGGACAGTTTGTAAGCTCCGCAATGTCGTCAGCTAAAAGTAGCCAGCGTTTTTTCTGCAGAATAATATTACGATACTGAATACGAGGGACATAATGTAATTGAGTAAGCAGTGCAGGCAACTGGAACGCCGGTGTTCGAGCATTCTGATTTTGTAATATGCCAAAAAAATGATATAGGTTTAACTGTTGATGCTGATAAGCATGGGCTGATGAAATTCTTGGGATTACTCTTTTTTGCAGCCGGCGGCTGTATAAACAAATTTCGTCATTGTCCAAATAGATCATCAAGTCCTCAGGCATAATAACAAACTCCGGTGCGACTGAGGGCCTTACAAATAAGGGGATTTCATAGTGATATAAGGTAGGACGCCTGATTACATCTGATTGTTGCAGTTTCTCAATGTATAAGACTTCGGCATATACCAGTTCCGGATTCAGTGTTTGTTCTGTCGTTGCGTAGTCCATCAAAGCTTGTTGAGAGTCATGATCCAGCATGGCGTTAAATCTGCTGAGCCACAATGTTGCAGTGGGGCCATAAGATCCGCAGTAATTAACAAGCAGTTCGTTGTTGGCATCGGTAAATAGATTTACCAGCAAACCTGCAGACGACGCATAGCAATGAGTTGGCAATTGTTCTGCGGGGGGTATGCACTCGGCGAGATCTATGTGAGTCAAAATGCCTGACTTTGCAGAAGTAAGCTGTTGCACAATATAATCGTCCAACAAACTGGCTTTGAATTGAATGGTATCGGGGGATTCGGCTTTTCGTAGAAGTTTAATACTGTAAAGCAACTCACTTTGCACAATACTACTGCCAAACGTTGTTATGCCATGATCGATATCAAGAACTTCAAGTAAAGGGACTGTATTATTTTCATATCGTCGGATAAATTCCTGTTTAAAAGCTTCACAGGATTTTAGTTTGTGTGGATATGTCAATGAGTCAAGGTAGTACAGGTCTTTTCTGAGTTGCTCGAGCTGTGAGGTCGAAAGAGTGTTTTCTCTTAATTGAGCCCGCAGGTTAATAAAATGATCGTGCGTTATGGCTGAATGTTGCATTCTGGTTCGGTGGTGCACTTCTGCCAATGTTAGCTGCATCTCTATGGGGGATGGAGTCAACTGAAGATGATCACTATGCGAAAATACGCCGTATTCAATTAATTGTTGAATGTAGATGTGTATCTCTTGTTCAGACGTCTGTGGGCTGATATCCCGGATTATTTGCTCTAGTTCGTCAAGATTAGTTTGAGTGCCTATGCGGCTAAGTAATGTGGAGAAATCATCTTCGAGTTCTATTTCATTAAGCTTGTAACTAGCCTGTGTACCTTGCCATATCTGCTTCAAATACCTGATTTTATTACCGCTAATATAAAGTGTCGGATTGAGATAAATAATGTCGGGTATGGTCTGAAGCGCTATTGCGTTTTTTCTGCTGAAAAATACCTGATGCTGTTCAGGAACACTACAGACATTGTTTTCAGTACCACAGGTTAGCGGAGCAATCGCAGTAAATAGACCAAATGGGGTCGAGCGAAAGGTCATCCGGATCAGATACTTTTTGAGTGTACAGATGTCTTTCGTCGTCAGTGCATCGTGTTCAGCTCTGTGTCGCAAACGCCGAAGAAAATCTGGCGCAGCATAAATTAGTGCTGTTGTAATATTCACATCCTGCAATATACAGCGGATGGTCTCGTTGCACTTTTGGTTCAAGCCTTGTTCAATTTTTGGAACTTTTATAATTATATTACATTATAAAACTGATTGATATTCTTCTCAGGTGCTCGAAATGTGGAAATTGGTGATCTAACCCCAAGGAAGGAATTGCGCAATCAATTGCAGTGCAAGTCATTTAGATGGTACTTGGAAAACAT
>JAIXSW010000009.1 GCA_027484495.1 Gammaproteobacteria bacterium | reverse complement strand
CCGTTGCCGCCGTGCATATCGCGGGCAATACGGGCAATTTCCAGCGCTTTGCCGCAGGAATTGCGTTTAATCAGGCTGATGGTTTCAACCGGCAGCTGACCGGCGTCCATCAGGCGGCCCGCTTGTAAACAGCCGAGCAGGCCTAAGTTGATGTCGGTTTGCATATCGGCCAGTTTTTTCTGAATGAGCTGAGTTTGCGCCAAAGGCCGGCCAAATTGCTGCCGGTCTAATGTGTACTGACGGGCGGCGTGGAAACAGAATTCGGCGGCGCCGAGCGCGCCCCAGGCGATGCCATAACGTGCTTTGTTCAGGCAACCAAAGGGGCCGGATAAGCCGCTGGCGTTGGGCAGTAACTGTTCTTCCGGTACAAACACTTCGTCCATGACGATTTCACCGGTGATGGACGCACGCAGTGAAAACTTGCCTTCAATTTTCGGTGCGCTTAAGCCCTTCCAGCCTTTTTCTAAGATAAAGCCGCGAATGACGCCGTCTAACTTGGCCCAGACCACAAACACATCGGCGACCGGGCTATTGGTGATCCACATTTTGGCGCCTGACAACAGATAACCACCGTCGACTTTTTTCGCAGTGGTGCGCATGCTGGCAGGGTCTGAACCGGCGTCCGGTTCGGTTAACCCAAAGCAGCCAATCCATTCGCCGGTGGCAAGCTTGGGTAAATATTTCATCCGCTGTGCTTCACTGCCGTAGGCGTGAATAGGATGCATCACCAGGCTCGACTGCACCGACATCGCGCTGCGATAACCGCTGTCAACGCGCTCCACTTCGCGCGCGACCAGGCCATAACTGACGTAGTTGACGCCGGCACAACCGTATTTTTCCGGCAGCGTGGCGCCTAATAAGCCAAGCTCTCCCAGTTCGCGCATGATCTCAACATCAAAGTGTTCATGGCGGTTGGCCAGCAGCACCCGGCTCATCAGGCGGTCCTGACAATAATCATGGGCGGCTTGCTGGATCATGCGTTCTTCGTCGGTTAACAAGGCCTGGAAAGAAAACGGGTCTTGCCAGTTAAATGCGGTTTTGCTCATCAGAAAGGCTCCTTTACGGGCGTTGGGCCGATATTTTCAGCCGCGCTATTTGGTCACGCTAAGATGTTGATTGCCATCTTATTGATGGCAGGTATAAAGTTAAAACATATAGAAACTGTCACACCTATAGGAATTCCCTATGGACACACGTCAGCTGGCTTATTTTGTCGCGGTTTATGAGCAGCGTAGCATCAGTGCGGCGGCGCGCCAGCTCGATATCGCCCAGCCGTCGGTGTCCAGTGCGCTGCAACAGCTCGAACAGCAACTCGGCACCTTGTTGTTTATACGTCTGCCCAAGGGCGTTCAGCCCACTGAAGACGCCGAACGGCTTTATGTGCAGGCTTGTCAGCTGCTCAGTCAAATGCAGGCGCTGCAGGCGTCTTTTAACAAACCAGCGAAACGGCTGCTGTTTCGCTTGGGGCTGGTCAAAGCGCTGGGGGTGGAGCGGATGAGCCAGCTGCTAAAAGAATTTAACAGCCAGCTGCCGGGGCTGGAGCTGCATCTGGTCGAGCCCGACGAGCCCTGCGATGCGCGCATTATCAATATTCGCCAGCTTAAAGCCGGCGAGTTGTATCAGAGCCTTTGGACCGACTCTTATTTGCTGGCGCTCCCGGCGCAGCATCCTTTGTGCACGCAGCCGGACATTCAGCTGGCTGATTTTAAGAAACTGCCGCTAATTAAACGCACGCCCTGTGAAGCCTGGGATCAGGTCGCGCTGGCGCTCAGTAAAGCCAATATCAAGCCGCAAATTCGCGCCAATATTCATACTATTGAATACGCCATCGCGCTGGTTGGTGCCGGTATCGGCTGCGCCTTGCTGCCGGATTTTGAAATGCAGAAATTTCGGCCAGACTTACAATACCGCGCCATTCAAGGCCCGGCGCTACGGCGCGAACTGGTGCTGGCGTTTGATAAAAATCAGCAGCATCAAAGTGCGGTGAAGTTGCTATGTGAGATTGCCGCCCGCGCTTGATTACCGATCGCTTGCTGCTGACAGCACTATTTAGCGCCCGCGCGGATTGCTGATCGGCGCGACTTGCGTAATGTTGCTGAACATTGGTGATTGCGCCATATAGTTTTTGATCAAATGGCGCGATTCAGGCGTCAGCCAATCCAACAAGGCAGCCCGATATTGCGGGTCGAACCTGAGTTGTTGTAACGCCGCATTCACGGCTTTGATTTGCGCCTTCGCCTGCTCGCTGATGCTGCAGGCCACATACACTTCAGTCACCGCCGGCAAGCCCTGCAATGGCAATGCCTTTAAGGTCAGCCCGGGAATGCTTTGCGCCAGATAATGCATCCGATCCGCATACTCGAGCACATAGTCAGCGCGGTTGGCTTTGAGCATCTGCACCAGATTGGTTTCAGTGGCCGACACCTGTACAAACTCAGTTAAATGCTCAGCAATTGGCGACGGATAAGTGCGGTGTTCTTCGACCATACCGCGCCAGGATTGACCAAACAGCCAGGTCAGGTCGACGGCGCGACGTTGTTGAATTTGCTGCCACATCGGATGGTCGGCACGGGCGACTAATTGCAGGTTTGGGATCACCGCAACGGGCTCAGAGAATTGCAAAAAAGTCTGACGCTGCGGTGTTTTCAGCAGGCCAAACAGGCAATGCGATTTTGCTTGTTGCATCATTTGCTGGCGCATCGTCAGTGTCGATACATGCAATTGATGTTGATATTGCGGCAACGCCAACATCAGCCGGTGCAGCATCACATCGTATGCGCCCTGCCCTTGTTGCGGTCCCTGCAGGATATTCACCGGCGGCCAATCCCGGATAAACCAGTCCATGGTGTCAGCCAGGGCGCTTTGCAGACAAACAAAACTCCCGAACAACCAAACACCAAACCTGAACATAACAACCTCTGTTTGTTGACTGCGGCGCAGTTTATTTATCATACACCGAAAACTTTATCGATAAAGTGTGACGTTGCGCCCCATCTGCGTTCAGCGTACCAGCTTCTGTTGTTTCATTTG
>JAIXSW010000419.1 GCA_027484495.1 Gammaproteobacteria bacterium | reverse complement strand
TTGAGTAGTAGAGTTGGAACCAAAAAGAGTTAAGGGTTTACTAAAATTCCAGCCAAAGCCTGCAGGCGCATAAGCATATAACGACGAGATGCTAAGACCGCTTTTATCGCGAGCACGCAACGTTACTTCTACTTGTTGCGGACCTGTTGTTAAATCCACTTGTTGTGGCGTGACCGTGATTGAGACTAATTCGGGCGGGGTTGTATCTACAAGGCTATTCTGCTCAGCCTGGATTAAAGTGCTGGCAGACCGATTGAATTGAGCCTGTGTTACTGGATTTAGCTTCACTTTGGTACCGCGGGCTGCACAATCAGTTTGTTTGCTGTGTAATTGGCGCAACAAAGAGTCTGTTAATTGTGGTGGTTGGCTCTTCGAGTTAACAACTTGATCGACCAGCATTTGAACAGCAGGCAAATTTTCACATGAAGCCCGCTCCAGCTGTTGCCTCAGTTGCTCAAATTCGTCTTCAAGAGTGGACGCACTGACATTAAATACAAAGCAGAAAAGACAAATAAAGATGATTTTAGAGAGGCAGTCGATTATTCCATTCATAATCCAATGAGCATCCTTTGCTTAAAAGTTAAATCATACATGACTATAATTTATTTTAAAATACAAAGAGTTATTGGTGCGCGTTAGGGGGGCACTTGCAATCTAATTGGACGCCGTATAGCAAAATTTTTCGAATTCCAAAGATACCCTGTCGAATCTAACCTAAAAGATATTCCAGGCCCAATTGGCGACGATGTCCGCTTAGTGCTGGTGGAAAAGCTGCTGCATAGCGGGTTTTTGCAGCTGATTTAGGCTTGGCAGGACCAACAACCCGTCAGGGTTTACAGCCAGTCCAGGCCTGAATGGCTGGCGTTAGTGCATCGATCACCGCTTTGCCCTCAACAAAACTGCCGAGTGCACCTTCGCGGGCCAACATCGCCAGATAACTGTGTTGGTAGTCGATCAGTGGATAAGCGCCATAGGCGCCGGGACTGGAATGGCGCTGCGCGTTGGCGCATTGGCCGTTGCTGCACTCCAGCCAATGACCCAGGCCATAAGGCCAGTCGGTGCCAAAACCACTGACGGCCGGTGAATTCAGCACTGTCGCAGTGCCGCGTTGATTCGCCAGCATTTGTTGCTGCAGCGCGGTTGACAATAATTTCCCTTGCTGTAAGGCCCGCAAAAAATCCAGATATTCTTGTGCTGTCCAGTGCATGCCACCGGCGAGGCGGGGGTTGCCGGTCGATGGCAGGTCATAACGCGCGGTGCTGAATAAACCCGTTTGCTGCACAAATTGGCGAAACAGCGTTTGCCAGTCGGCAACGCCGGCGGCGCGAATGGCCATCAGCCCTGCGAGCTGTAAATGCAGGCCATTGTAATCAAACACTGCGCCCGGCTGGCGGCCATTGGCGCTGTTATTGCTGACGCCCTGGCGCACACACTGGGCAAAATCGGCGCCGGGTAAATTCAGGCACAAAGGTTCTTCGGTCAGGCCCGAGGTAAAGCTGAGCAGCTGCTGCAAAGTCAGTTGCGACAGCGGATGGCTGGCGCTAAGCGGCCAGTCCGTCAGCCGGCTGGCTGCGGTGTCACTGAGTTTCAGCACACCGGTGTCGACCAGACGCAGAATAATCACCGCGCTGACCCATTTTGACGTCGACGCCGATTCATAGGCAGTCACAGCACTGGATGCGCCGCGCGAGTAGCTGAAGGCACGGCCATCAAAGCGCTCCAGTAACAAGGTGAAATCAGTGTCGGTTTTCACTGCGCTGGCCTGCTGGCGCAGACTTTGTTCCAGCGCGCTGAGATCGCAGCTCGCTTGCGGCGGTTGTGTCGGTGTTGCCGGGGTGCTGCCGCTCCCGCCGCCACCACAAGCCGCCAGACACATCGACATCATCACAGTGCTGATGATTTTCCGCTGTATTGGCATCACCTGACTCCCTGTATGGCCCTGACTACCAGCAGTGTGGCAGAGCGGACGGCAGCGCACAGTCAGCGCAAGGTAAAGGTCTGGTAAATCTGTCAGCTCAGACCGGTGCAGATTTGCGTCGTAAATACACTTCCAGCAATAGCATGTTCATGCCTAAGGCCGTGAGCCTAGCATAATCATGTTGCCACTGGGTGAGGGCAGGCTGCAGTGCGTCGAACTGCCCCAGCGTCAATGCCACGAAAACTTCCAGCAGCAGGCCACTGACAGTCGCGAGGACTGCGGCGACACCTCGGTACATCCAGCGTTGGTGCGCGGCAAACCGCTGATGACGAGCCTGATAAAACGCCTGTAAAAAGCAGCCGATAATGGCCAGACTCAACAACCATAAGCCAACATAGCGCATGCCGAGATCTGCAGGCGTCAAAAAATGGTGCATCCAAATGCCGGAGGCGGTCATTAGTACCGCGCTGCAAACGCCAATCCGGCCGCTTTGTCGGTGCCAGCGCGGAAATCGTTGTCGTAAACCGAGCGAAAACTGCAGCGGAATGGCCAGAAAAAACACCACACCACTGAGCCCATGCAACAAGATCGGTAGTGGCGTCTGCAGATAAGCGGGATTAACCAGCAGCAACAGATCTGCTGGCATCAACGAGTGAAATAAAATCAGCAATATCATCAACAACGCCGGAATACCGGGCACCGCCAGCAAGACAAATAACGTGGCGACCAGTGGCCAGTGTTTTACTGTGGTTGCTGTTGGAGTGCGCTGGCCGAATGGCGCATGGTGGGCAGAGGTCATCAGTGGGCTACCTGTCAGATTGGGTCCGGTAGATCCTGGCGGGCGCTGCTCAGACTGTCGTCCAATTGTGCAGGCCCGGACGCCGGCGCGTCTGCGACTGTAGGCGCGGACCTGTTGCTGTGATATGAAGTATATGATTTTAGTTATTTATAGTGATGGGGTTAGTCTTGGCAGACCATCCATGGGCATATTTTTTAACTTGTTGTTCGCTGGCGGTGATCGCTTTCAGTGTTCATCTGTTACTGCTGCGCGCGCGGCAGCAACAACTGTATCTGGCCTTGGCTGGTTGTTTGGTGGCAGTGGCACTGCTGATTTGTCAGCCGGTGCTGGCGGTACTGGCGCCTGATCTGCGGGTGGCCGCATTGTTGTTGGCTTTACCGGCCATGTATCTAATTCCGCCTTTATTCTGGTGTTATGTCAAAGGCATCACCAGCAGTGTGCGCTGGCAGTTCAGCCGTGCCGAAGCGCCACATTTTGCCCTCGCAGCGTTGGGTTTTGGCATTGTGCTGCTGACTTTGTGTCTGCCCGCTGACGTACGATATGCACTGATTGCCGAAGGTCGCGACGATGTGCTGCAGGATGTCTCGGCGTCATTACGTTATCTGGTGTACGGCCTGGCGATAACGAGCTTTTTACTGGTGATTAGCTGGGTGCTGCACGCTGGTTTTTATATGCACGCGGTGTTCCGGCGGCTGCATCTGTACCGAGCGCAGCTGCGCGAACTGTTCGCCAGTAACGATGCCGAAGAAGCGCGTTGGATCAATGGGGTGTTGCTGGCGGTCGGCGCGGCAGGCAGCCTGTTTGCCGGAGTCTTGTTATATGACAACCTGATCGCATCACTGCCAGCGGGCTTTTTGGCGAAGGATGTGCTGGTTTTTCTGCTGATTTGGAGTGTGGCGCTGTGGGGCCTGCGACAAAAACCAGGGTTTGCCGCCCTGACGCAGCCTGATGGTGCATTGTTGTTCACAGCGCAACAGCACCTGCCACGCGCTGAGCAACAGGAACTGCAGCCAGAATTACAGGAAGTGTTGCAGGCGGTGACCGATGGCAAGTATCAGCGCTCGGCATTGGGCGCGGAGCAGGCCGCAAGTATTGCCAACAAGCTGCAGCAGGCAATGGAACAGGATCAACTGTATCTCGATGCCGCCTTGTCATTGCCGAAGTTGGCGCGCCATATCGGTTGCTCGGCGAATTACATCTCACAAACGCTGAATGAAACGCTGGGGCTGAATTTCTTTGATTACGTCAACCGCTACCGCGTGCAGGCGGCTGCAGCTCAGCTACGAAACACAGATTTGAGCGTGCTGGACATTGCGATGAACGTCGGATTTAATGCCAAATCATCGTTTTACACGGCGTTTAAAAAAGAGCTGCAGCAAACGCCCAGTCAATACCGGGCGGGTCGCTGAGCGCTCGCCGGATGGTGCTGGTTCCTGTGAGCGGCCATCTGCGGTGGTTGGACAACAGCTGTACTTTATTCCGTGCGCGCCACTATCGGGAACGTCGCCGGTGCTTTATCAATCAAGCCGAAGAAGCGTACCAAATCGATTTTGCTGCCCGATATAGTTAAATCGTCGCTGAAGATCGTGTCTTTGACACCGGCCACACCGGCAATCATTTTCACCAAGATGTGGCTGGTCAGCGCCAAGGTCGCGTTGGCGTCCGCCTCTGGCGCTGCGCGTTTAAAATGCAGCACCGAATTTTCCAGCCACAGCACATATTGCTCGCCGCTGTCGGTCAGCACCAGATTGATTTTGTAGTCTTTTCCCTCGGCGGCAGGCCCGTTCAGTCCGGCAGCCATCGCCTCCAGAAATCGTTCGGTTGG
>JAIXSW010000561.1 GCA_027484495.1 Gammaproteobacteria bacterium | reverse complement strand
GTGTTGCGGCTGATGGCACTGGCTCTAAGTTGCTGGGCACGATGGATGCTTCGTCCCGACAGTTTACCTACAAACAAGGCAAAACCGGGTTGCTAGTGCGGTACACATTGTTGTCTTCATTTCAGGATTACAGCAGCGATCCACTAAGGAAAAAAACCTATGAAGGTACCTGGTTCGCCAGTGAGGTTTATTTCCCTGATGGGGAGAAACTCAGCTATCAGTACGACACTGCAATATCTGGTCTGGTAAAGCATCACAGGCCCAGTATCGTCTCAACCAATCTGGGTTACCAATTAATACTGACTTACAAAGCGGATGACATTACGACAGGTACTTTTGCCTGGAGCTCGGTAGCCAGTGCCCGTATTGTCAAAACTGACAGACCAGCGACTGATTTGGCTCGTTTCACTTACAGCGGGCAAGGTGCTTACACTCAAAGCGATATGCTAGGGAATACATGGAGTTACAGCGGGGTTGAAAATGCGCTGGGTGCCAATGATTTTACTTCGGTGTTTTCATTGAAATTACCGGATGACAGTGCCAAAACCTTGCAGATAAAAAGTGCCACCATGAAATATGGTGGGATCAATCACAATCTATTTATCACAGATGTTGTCAATCACGGACTTGCTTATAAATACAAATACACCGCAGCTACAGGCACGGGTTTTGACCCCACAAAACAATTCTCAAAAATTCAAATTACCGGTCCAGCCGGCTATCAACGAACCATTCAGCTTAGTGTGTATCCGGCACCAGAGCAGCGCCAACTGATCAAGTCCGACACCGATAGCCTCGGGCTTACGACCCGCTATACCTATACAAGCAACAAACTGATGGAGTCCATAACCTTTCCTGAGGGCAATAAAGAAATTTATAGTTACGATGCCCTTGGGAATCTGATTAAAAAACAACAAATTGCCAAGCCAGGCTCAGGGCTGAACGACCTCATCACCGAGGCTGGATACGACATCATAAACTGTGATGTTCATCTGACTCTGTTGTGTTACCGGCCGACTTATACCCTCGACGCAAAAGGCTACCGCACAGACTACAGTTTTGACCCCGACCATGGTGGACTGCTGACTAAACTTGAGCCTGCTGATGCGAATGGCGTCAGGCGTCTGACCACAAATACCTATGAGCGTCTCAACGGTTTTTACCGGCTGACTAAATCTTCCGTGTGTGGCGCAGGTCAATGCAGCGGCAAACTGGAACAAATCACCGAGTACACCTATTGGAATAACACCAGCTTGCCAAGAACCGTAAGCAAGACGAATGGCAGCCGCAGCAAGACCGAAACTATCATTTTTGACTATGATGCGGCCGGTCGGTTGACAATGGAAGATGGTCCATTGACAGGGACTGCGGATGCGAAATATTTCCGATACGATGCCATAGGTCGTAAAACCTGGGAGATCGGGCCGGTTAATCAACAAGGTAAACGTCCTGCCACCCGCTTTAGTTACCGCAATCAGGATGGCCAGGTACGAATGACTGAGCAAGGAGTCATCAATTCCCCAACTGATGTGAATTTGCAGCTCGAATTAACCACCTCACATCAATTTGATGCCAGAGGCCTGAAGCTGAATACAGAAGTCAGATCTGGTCAGCAAATCGAGTCTTTAACGCAATTTAGCTACGACAGCCGCAACCGACAGTTTTGTGTTGCACAGCGGATGGATCCCAGCCAGTTTGCAGCGACACCGGCCGACGCCTGTGTGCTAGGCAGCAAAGGTGATTATGGCGATGATCGTATCAGTCAGCATAGCTACGACCCCAATTCACGCTTGCTCAAAACTACCTCAGGCCTTGGCACCGCAGCCGAAGGCATTGATATCGAGATGACCTACACGGCCAACGGCCAGGTTGACACGCGCAAAGACGGCAACGGCAACATCACAGTTTATGGTTATGACGGTTTTGACCGGCTAAAACGCACGACTTTCCCAGACGGTAGCTTTGAGGAGAATGGTTTTGATGCCAACAATAACCTTTCGAGCTTACGTAAACGTGATGGCGTCACGCTGATACATAGTTTTGACAACGCCAACCGGCTCACCAATACCGCGGTGCCAGCCGAGAGCAGTATTGTGTTTGGTTACGACAGCCTTGGCCGGGAGATTTCTGTGGCACGTGGTGCTCAGACTGTCACATCAACTTATGAAGACTTAGGCCGGCTTGAAACCACCAGCACCAACGGTAGAACTTTGACTTATGGCTATGACAGTGCCGGACGGCGCAACCGGTTAACGTATCCGGATGGGTTTTATGTAACTTATAGTTACGAGAGTGACGGTAGCTTAAGTACCATCGTCGATACCGGCAATAAAACCCTGGTGAGCTATAGCTACGATGGTTCCAGCCGGCTCAGCGGTATCTTTCGTGGCAATAGCGTCAACTCAGTGCTGGCGCACACCCCGCGAAATCAACTGCAAAACTTTGATCACCTGAATATCAACCGGAGCAGTTTTCAATACAATCCGTCAGGCCAACTGATCAATCGATTTACCTCCAGTGTCGATTTCCAAATCAAAATTCCGCAACCGGGCCGGCAAGATTATCTGCCCAACAATTTAAATCAATACGTTACCCATGCGGGCCAGAGTTTCAGTTATGACCCCAATGGCAATTTAAGCAGCTTTGATGGCTGGACTTACAACTACAACGCCCATAACCGGCTCGCCTCTGCCAGCAAATCCGGTCAAAGCTTAGTTCTGGAATATGACGCCACCGGTCGGTTGAACAGCAGCACCTTAAATGGTACCAAAACGATTTTTTTGTATGACGGCACCGAGTTAGTAGCGGAATACAACACCAGTGGCACCTTATTAAAACGCTACGTGCACGGTGTGGGCAGTGATGACCCGCTGGTCAGTTATGATGGCAATGCAACGACCAGCCCAATATACCTGCTGGCAGACGAACGCGGCAGTATCATCGCTGAGACCAACAGTGCCGGCACTATCAGCGCCAAACATCAATAT
>JAIXSW010000256.1 GCA_027484495.1 Gammaproteobacteria bacterium | reverse complement strand
GCCCGGGTATTAGCTGTCGCGCGTGACTTCTGGCTTTATGTTTTTCAGCGCCTGCATCCGCAACCCCACACGCATGAACAGGCTTTAGAACAAATTCGCCGGCACCTTGGCACCTGGTATGACCCGGAAGTCGTCATCGCGCTCAGTACACTGGTACGCAGCGGCTTACGCACAGGCAACGAGCATTTTTCCGATGGGATCAGCGTGGCTGAACTGCAGCCAGGTATGCGGCTCAAACACAATCTGTACAACAAAAAACACTTGTTGCTGCTGCCGAAGGGGCAACAGCTGACCAGTCCGACTATTGACAGTTTGCAGCGTTACGAGCTTAAGCATAAAGAAGTGCTGGTGGTACCGGTGGAGATGGTCTCACCACTGGATAACAGCGAAGAGGAGTAAGACCGATGTTCAGGCTGTTGCAAGTCAATGCGACCGACCCACAGACTTTACACCGCGAGCTGCAGCAACAGCTGCCAGCACCAGCCAGTCTGCTGATTGCGACCGGCAATGTCGCCAGTCTGCAAGCGCTGGGTGGATTGGACCTGCCACAGCAATTTTCAGCCAATTGGATAGCCTGTAGTTCCTGTATTGGCGCAGCCTCATCGTTTGGCGTAGACACGGCAACAGATCGGCGTTTAACGTTGTTAGCGCTGACAGATCCGGCCGGCAGTTATGGCGTGGCCAGTGTCAGACAAATCAGTGGACAAATCCGCCAACAGGCCGCTGACACTGTATTGGCGGCAATTGCGATGGCAAAGCGGCCGGCGGAGATGCCGGGCTTGATTTGGTGTATGCAGGCGCCGGGATTTGAAGAGCAAATTATCAGCGGCATCCAACAGGTGGTTGGCGATCAGGTGCCGATCCTCGGCGGCAGTGCTGCTGACGATGATGTCAGTGGGCAATGGTGCCAATATGATGGCAAGACGCTTGGCAGTGATTTGCTGGTCATTGCCGTACTCTATCCAACGGTCCCGGTCAGCAGTTATTTCAGCAGCGGTTACAGCACGGGCCAATTTAGCGGCGTGGTGACGGCCGTTAATGACCGGCAGATCATGCAAATCGACGGTGAACCGGCCTTACAAGTTTACAATCGCTGGCTGCAGCAAGCCGGAGAAGTGCCGCTACAACCTGGCGTCGTCATGAGTCAGAGCACTTTTCATCCGATTGGCCGCCAGCTGTCGGCGCGCGACGTGCCATTCTCTTTGCTGAGTTTGCCGACCAATGCCGGCGACGATGGCAGTATCAGGTTACTGGCAGAGTTACAATGCGGGGATCAGATCTCGCTGATGCATGGCTCCAAACAACAGCTGGTACGTCGGGCCGCGCACGTGGTCCAGGTTGCTGCCAATAACCTGCGGTTACGGCACGATACGGCGCCAGCCGCGGCGCTGATTGTATATTGCGCCGGTTGTATGCTGGCCGTGCGCGACGAAATTCATCAGGTCCAGCAATCGCTGACAGACAGCCTGCCGGATCTGCCCTATCTGGTCGCTTTTACGTACGGCGAACAAGGCTGTTTTGCTGATGGCTTCAACCGTCACGGTAATCTGATGATTTCCGCCGTACTGTTCGGCCAAACCAAATGAGGGATGGGGTATGAAAAATCAGGAACAATTACAGGAAAAAATACTCCAGCTGACGTACGAAAAGCAGCAGCTTGAACAATTCAGACATCTGAACGAGCTGCTGAGCCATGGTCTCGATGCTATTTTATCTTCCGAACATCATGAAGAGCTATTTAGTAAGCTGTTTGAAGGCATTATCAAAGTGATTGATTATGATGCCATTTGTATTTTGCAGCGGGTAAAAGACAGCGCGCAGTTACAGCTGTTGGCATCACAACCAACTTTAAATGCACAGCTCTTGCCTGATGCTGACGCCCTCACCCGGTTATTTCAGCGTGATTTAAATTTATTTAATTTGCCGATGCTGGATTGGTGGCAACAGGCACTGGCTGGCTTTAGTGACGGTTATTTATCTGCGCTGACTTACCCATTGCAGACGACGCAGTCTTCATTTGTGTTGTTGCTATTGTCGAAAAAGACCGGCGCGTTTTCCGCAAACAGCGCTGGTATGCTGCGTTCATTCAGCAGTTATATCGCCAGTACCTTGTCGCAAATCGAAAAACGCACACTGTTACAGGAACGCGATGACTTGCGCGCGCAACAACATCGGATCGAACAGAGCCTGTTACGTCAGGAAAAAATGGCAGCCATCGGCCAGCTCGCCGCGGGCGTGGCACATGAGCTCAATAACCCGCTTGGATTTATCTATTGTAATCTCAACACCTTACGCCATTATTTGCAGCAGTATGATCAGTTTATCGCCCAAAGCACGCAGCGGCATCCAGAGCTAAAAACACTTTACGACAGCCTGCAACTTGGTTACCTGCAGCAGGAAAGTCAGGATCTGATCGATGAATCACTTGAGGGAGCACGACGCTCACGTGACATCATCAATAATCTGCGCACCTTTTCACATCCGGACGAAAAAACTCAGCATGATCTCGACTTTTGCAGCCTGCTCAAGGACAGCATCCGGATCGCGCAAACGCAGGTCAAGCACAATGCGCGGATCCAGCTGCACCTGCCGGACGAACCAGCGTTATTACGCGGCAATGCCACGCAACTCGGTCAGGTGCTGCTCAATTTGCTGATCAATGCCAATCAGGCTGTCACCGCCGGCAAAGGGCAGATTGATTTGAGCCTGCATGCCGCCGATGGTCAGTGGATACTGGATATACAGGACAATGGCTGCGGTATCGAAGTGAGTGCGCAAGCGCATATTTTTGAACCCTTTTTTACCACAAAACCGATAGGACAAGGCACCGGGCTTGGATTATCGCTTTCGCGCGCTATTGCCGAACAACATGGTGGGACGCTGGTACTGGCTGATACCAGTGGCGCGGGAAGTTGTTTTCAATTGCGCCTGCCGGTGTTGGAGGCGCGCTGATGGCATGGCAACACAAAGCACTGAGCTTAAGACGGATCCGTTACTGGCTGCTGCTGGTCCTGCTTGGCACGCTGGCCAACATGACCATTATCGATTTACCTTTTGTTGTCCCTTTTAGTATTGGCAACGTCGCTTTATTTTTAATCTGGCGTCGTCTCGGACTGTTGTGGCTGGTCCCCGCCGCTGGCTTGATTTTGTTACCACTGTGGCAAAATATGGCGTTAACCGCCAGTCTGCTGCAATTGCTGGTCCTGCTCTGTTTTAACGACCGCATCCGGCAATACAGCGCTGCGGCTATTGCGCTGTATGCCGTGACTTGTATCGGTTTATTCAATCTGACGGCGCCATTTAAAATCACCAGCGAACCGCTTTACTTGCTGTTGTATGCCGGCCTCAGCACTGCCGTGTTTGCCTTTTGCCTGCGTGCGATGTTAATTCTTGATACGCTGACGCCATCAGCCAGCCACGAACAGCATCAGTCACTGACGCAACAATTGTCGCATCGGGTAGCGATGTACAGCAGCATTCCGTCAACACTGTTGATTGCGCTGGTATTGCATGGCGCGACGGCATTAGATGTGTCGCGCTATTTGCAGCGCTACAGCGACGAACAGTCGCAGCTTGCCGAACAAATCAGCCGGCAGCTGACCGGCTATCTGACCCAGGTTGTCATGGCAGGCAAGATGCTGGACATTGTCGGCCCCTCGGCGTTATTGCCGGCATTGACCGCACAACGGGCTGAATTTAGCTCTGCATTGATCACCGATGCCGAGGGCAAAGTGCAGCATTTTTATAAAGCGGACCTGCCTGAGACGGCAAAACCCGGCAGTAGTGTGGCAGACCGCCGCTATTTCACCGAGCCACGCCGCACCGGTTTACCCTATATCAGCGATACGTTTCTTGGCCGCAATCTGGGGCATGATCAGTTGTTTGCGGTCAGTACGCCGCTGTTTGACAACAACGCAGCATTTAATGGCGTGCTGGAAGTCTCGGTCAATCTGTCAGAACTGACGAAAGCAATCTCGCCGACCGACTTCGATATCTCACACCGCGTGTTGTTAGATCATCAGCAAAAGAAAATTTGGGGCACGTCGGATGAACGTCCGCTGGGCCAAATCTGGAAGGTTAGTTCCGAGTCAGATCCCGACCCACGCAAGTATTTGCGTTACAACTGGTTCAACAGCTATGGCCCTATCACGTTGACAGAAAATGCTGCGCATTTCCTTCTGTATGATTATGTGACGCCCGGACAGTGGCAGTTAAAGTACTTTATCGACACCGACAGTTTTATCCAGCGCTATCATATTTTTTTTTTTTTATCGATGGTGGTGGCGATGCTGTTACTTGAAGCCATTACCGCCTTGTCACGGGCATTTGTCAGCCGTTATACCACAGCGCTCGAACAGCTAGCCCACAATGCCTCTGCCTGGCAGCCGGACGACCCGCCACAACCACGACCATTATTTCAGCAGTCAGCAATTGAAATTGACACACTGGCTGTCACTATCAGTGATATGCAACATCGTGTCAGAGCTTCACGTCGCGGCTTGTATCAGTCAATGCAACAAATCGTCACACTGAATAATGAACTGGAACAACGCGTCAGTCATCGCACCGAAGAACTGCAACATGAACGCGACCGGGCGACGCAGCTCGCTGCGATTAAAACCCGCTTTTTGGCCAACATGAGTCATGAGATCCGCACGCCTATCACCGTGATCAAAGGATTTTCTGAGCAACTGATGGCCAAAACCAGCGGCGTAGAAGCTGCGCTGGTCAGCCGGATCCAGCAAAATACTGAACATCTGCAGCGGCTGGTCGACGACATCCTTGATACGGCAAAAATTGACGAAGGCAAGATGAGCCTGGAGTTACACTCGGTACCCCTCGCGTCATTTATTCAGACGGTGATCGACAACGTCGGTAATTTAGCCAGTCAAAAAGGCCTCAGTCTGACCGTACTGAATCATACGCCGGCCGGATTGCATCTGACGGCCGATCCGTTCCGGCTGCGGCAGATTTTACTGAATCTGCTCAGCAATGCGATTAAGTTCACGGCACAGGGACAGATCCGGCTGGAGCTGGTACAACAACTCGGCGGCCAATTAAAGATGTCAGTGCTTGATCAGGGCATTGGCATCAGCCCGACACAATTGCCTCAGCTATTTAAAGCCTTTGCCCAGGCTGACAGCAGTACCAGCCGGCATTTTGGTGGCACCGGGCTTGGCCTCTATATCAGTCAACAATTGGCTGAAGCCATGCAAATGACCATTGAAGTCCACAGCGTTATTGGTGAGGGATCTGAGTTTTCCCTGTTGATCCCGGCGCATCTGCTCAGTGATGCCCCAGCAACCTGGCAGGCGGAACCGGCAGTCAGTGCTCCGTCGATTTGCTTACAGCCAGCCCATGTTCTGGTTGTCGATGATGTCGCTGATATCCGTGCCCTGATCGCCTCCTATCTGGAACAACAACCACTTCAGATCAGTTTCGCTGCGGACGGTCTAGCGGCGGTCACCCAATGTCAGCAACAGGTGTTTGATTTGATCATCATGGACCAACAAATGCCTGAGCTCGACGGGTTTTCGGCGGCAAAAAAAATCCGCGAGCAAGGGTGTATTTGTCCGATCATATCGCTCAGCGCAGATGTGTTTGAAGATGCGGACAAACAGCTGGCTGCATTGTTTAATCTGACCATGACCAAACCTTTCAGTAAGCAGCAACTGCTGCAGGCGATTGCCAATCTGCAGGCTGGTGCCGGCAAAGACGCTGCTGAGGCGCAGGCAGATACTGTGCCATCGCCGGAACAGACTGCACCGGCTGAAGATGAATTACTGCAGGAATATCGCCAATCCCTGCCCGATTACGTCCAGCGCATCCAGCAGCTGGATGCGGCTAAAGAATATCAGGCCCTGCGGCGACTGCTGCATCAGATCAAAGGCACCAGCGCCTGTTTTGGCCTAGTGGAGATCAGTACTTTGGCGCAGCAGGCGGAACAACTGCTGAAAAATAACGAAGATGCCAACGATAGCCTCAGTCGTTTAACCGCGGCATTACAGCAAGCAGGTTTAAATTAAAGCGAGCGGGAACGGTCAGTTAAACAGAGCGGCTTGAGTCTGCTGGGCTTGAATCAGCAGGGCCTGCGATAGGCAGACAGACGACAAAACTCGCGCCCTCGCCTGGTTGCGACTGCACCAGAATATCGCCCTGATGTTTTTTCACAATGCTGTAAGACAACGACAAACCGAGCCCGGTGCCGCTCCCCACCGGTTTGGTGGTGAAGAAAGGTTCAAACAAACGACTCATATGCTCAGGCGCAATGCCGGGACCCGAGTCACGGACTTCAATACAGACTGACTGGTCCTGCTGCCAGGCGCGCAGGTACAAATGACCTTTGTGGTCCATGGCCTGCGCAGCATTGACCAGCAGGTTCAGTAACACCTGGTTAATTTGGTTCGGCTGACAATAAACTTCTGGTAAATCAGCGGCATAATCCCGATGGATTTCGACGTGATATTTCAACTGGTTGGCGGCGATTTTCAGGGTATTTTCCAGGCCGTCGACTAAATTAGCTGGTTGCCACTGGGCATTGTCGACATGCGAGAACGCTTTGAGATTTTTGACAATTTCTGCCACCCGATCGATCCCGTCGATGGATTCAGTTAATAATTCCGGCAAATCGGTGCGGACAAAATCAAACTGCAGGCGTTGGTATGTATCACGTTGCAACGCCAGAAATGTTTCATTGCCGGTTTTACTGACAATCTTTTCATAAAACGCCGTCAGTTTCAGCAGCCGCGTCGCATAGTCCTGCAATGTCTGCAAATTGGAACTAATAAATCCAATAGGGTTATTGATTTCATGCGCCACGCCGGCCGCGAGTTGACCAATTGCAGCCATTTTCTCCGATTGCAGTAACTGACTTTGTGCCATCGACAGTTTTTCATTCAGCACCTTCAGTTCAGCACCTTCTTGTTCAAGCCGCGCAGACAACTGCTGCTCTGCCTGAAAATAGCTCGCCAGCTCTGTGACGTCCTGCACGACCAGGCAAACGGTTCGGACCGCGCTGTCGTCGCATTCACCCGGCAGAAATTCAATATTCTGATACATCAGCGTTTCTTCACCGGTAATAGGCCGGCTGGATGAGAACGGAAACACATGCGGCTGATGTTCCCAATATGAAAAACTGGCGTTATTCAGTACCAACACGCTATCGATTTTTTTCTTCAGATAACGCGCCTGTTGCGGGAACAATTCCAGCAGATTTTTGCCTTGCACTTCGGCAAACGGCAATCCGGTGCGGTCGCTGAAAAAATCATTCCAGTACACCACCTGATAAGCCGCATCCAGCACACAAATTCCCAGCGGCAGCCGGTTATTTAGTTGTAAATGCAGATGCGGCTGGTCCATATCTCATTCCTCCAGCAGTGTGTTGAGCTTGTTAATCAGCACATCGATGGACAGTTGTTCCAGGCAAATCACAATCCGTGAATCAAAAGCGGTGCCTTCCAGCTGAAATTCCACTTCCAGCAACAAGGTACTGGACCAACGAAAACTGTCGGCCTGCCGCAATTCAGCATTAAACATCGTCGGCATACTGAGTTTGGTATGCAGCGCCAGCTGCGTGGAAAAGCCATTGAGGCAGGCTCCTGCCAGAATGTTGGCAAGCTCCAGCAACAACTCTTCTTTACTGCGGTCGTCCAGCGGCAATGCATAATCCATCAGCCCGCCGATGGTTTCAGTGCCGGCGCGGGCTAACAGTGTCAACGCTTCGCCTTTGACACTGCCAAGAAAAGATTGTCGCGTGAACCAATACTGGTCGGTTAAAAACATCTGCTGAAATTCGCTGGCATCGACCACAACAATTTTCGGGATCGATAAGGTGATTTTTGCATCAATTAACCGGGCCAACGCATTCGCGGCCTGGCCCATCGAGATGTTCATCAGTTCCTGCAACGCGTCACGTTGCAACTCACTCAGCAGCATACTCATAACAACCCCAGATCGGCCAAGGTTTGGCGCAGTTGATCCGGTTGCAACGGTTTATGTAAAAAGCGAAAGGCTCCCAAAGATTCGACCAGCTTGCGGGCTTCGGGTTGGATGTCGGCACTGATCACAATGACCACTGTTTTGGCGTGATGCTCATGCAGTTGCCGCAGCACACCAAAGCCATCCAGTTCGGGCATTGTCAGGTCAAGAAATAGCACCTCAGCTTTGCCTGCTGCGACAGCAGCCAGCGCTTCCTTGCCATTGCACGCTTCGGTCAGTTCAATATCCCATTCTGGCGGTAAGGCTTTACGTACTGTCTTGCGTGACAACAACGAGTCATCCGCGATAGTTACTGGAATGGCCATCATTCACCTCAGTCAAATGTCTCATTTGTCCTCAGTATTGGTGGCAACTAAAGGCCTGTCAATATTCTCGCACCAGAAATATTGTGCCGGTGACTAGCCGGTCAGCAAGGCTCTGATGTTACGTTTAGTTGCCGGATTCTCGACGCGTGGCAACCAAAAACGCTGGATCAAACTCACTTGGATCCAAGTAACAACAGCCGAACAGACAAACACCAGCAGATACTTCTGCCCCCAGCTCTGCTCGATGATTTGCAAAAAGAAGATATGCCACAGATAAATCCAGATGCTGTTGCTGCCAGCAAAAAGCACAAAACCAATCAACCTGCTGCGACGAAGCCCTTGTAACACCGGCTCGGCCAGCAACCAGAGCAAAAAGGCGCACATCAGGGCATAGGCCAGATAATAATGTTGCGGCGGATACTTAAAGGTTTGGGTACGCAGGAAACTGCCTTGTTGCCAAAAAAACCAGCCGGCGAGCAGCACAAATATCGCGCTGAACAAGGTGAAAAACCGCAGTTGTTCCCCCTTTGTCATCGCCGGGATCCGCAAGCCCAAAGCAAACAACAAAGCAAAAGGCACCGCATCGAACAGCGTATTGCGCAGCAGAGTCCGGCTGATACCGCTCACCTCGGGCAGAATCATATTAACGGCAACTTCATAGGCCAGATACCACAACAACAGCACACGGAAATATTGACTATTTTGCGGCGTTCGCTGATGGAAGCGATAAATAAAGGGGGCCAGTAGTGCAACCAATAAAAACACCCGGATCACCCAGACATAACCAATGCCGTCAATCATCGTATAAGAGCGCAGGATTTTGTCCCCATCCGGCAACACATGCGGGTAAGCAAAAGCCCATTGCACAGCAAAATAAAGCGTCAGGAATAACCAGACCGGAAATACCAGCCGTTTGACCCGCGCCCAGACATAATGGCCATAACTTTCTTGTTTAACCGAAGCGCTAAAGGATAACGCTGACACTAATACCATCAGCGGCACATCAAAATTCCGTAGCTGCGCCACCCACATCGGCGGATAGACATGCGCCAGGATCACCATAGCGAGGCCTATAAAGCGCAACAAGTCGATGCGTTCATCTCGTTGCTGTGTTTGTCCCATGCACTACTCCACTCTGTTGGCGTGACCAGCAAAGGCATTGCGGTCAGGCGCGTTATTCTTTGCTGATAGTCCCACAGTTTTGTTTGTGCTGACAAGCAGATAGCAGCATCCGGTGCCGCCACAACCACACTGTACCAAAGCACTATTGACGAGACTACTGTGGCAAGACAAGCTCGGACTGAGCCCATATGATGGCAACATCATTCACCCTTTTTCACCGAGCAGGATTGCCTTTATGCTGACCAGAACCGCCGTTGCCCCGACTCTTTTCACTGCCAGTTGTCTGACTTTGTTTCTCACGCTGCCGGCCAACGCCAGCGACCTGCCAGCGCTGCAGCTGCAACCAAAACTGTCCGTGTCGGGACTGTCGTCCGGCGGTTACATGGCCAATCAGTTCCATCTGGCATTTAGCGATAAAGTCACAGGCGCCGGCATTATCGCGGCCGGCCCGTATGGCTGCGCGCAAAACGCCCTACAGGTTGCGCTCGAGCATTGTTTTAATAAAGACAGCAGTGCGCCGGATTTAACCAAAGCGGCGGCATTATTGCAGCAACAAGCCGGTGCCGGCACTATCGCGCCGTTGAGCAACCTCAAAGACAGTCCGGTGTTTTTACTGCACGGTACCGCAGATAAAACTGTGCATGGCAAAGTCAGTGATGCTCTGGCGACGCAGTATCAGCAATTGGGTGCGAAAGTGCAGTATGTTAATGACAAGGCGTTTGGCCACAACTTCCCAACTGCCAATACAGGTGCCGGCTGCGAGCTGTCCGAGGCGCCTTATCTTGGAGCCTGTGGCTATGATGCCGCCGGCGCACTGCTCAAACATCTGTACCCTGAGTTAAAAGCCAAAGCCGCTAAAACCACCGGCCAGCTGTTCGCGCTGCAACAACAGGATCTGGCGGGTAGTACAGCATCGTCTTTGGGCGAGACCGGCTATCTCTATGTGCCGCAAAGCTGCGCCAAAGGCAGCAGCTGTACCTTGCACATCAGTTTTCATGGCTGCAAACAATACGCCGGCGCTGTCGGTGATGCTTATGCCAAAGGCACAGGACTGAATGAATGGGCGGATGCCAACGCCATAGTCGTGTTGTATCCGCAGACTGAAAAAAGCGCCATGGTGCCGTTCAACCCCAATGGCTGCTGGGATTGGTGGGGTTATACCGACAGCAACTATGGCAACCAGCAAGGCCCGCAAATCAAAGCCGTGATGGCACTGGCAACATCGATTGGCTTTAAAGGTTAACCGGGAAGTGTTGTTTTGCATTGCAGGTGGATTACTTTAGCATCCACCTGCAATTAGCCAGTCAGGCCCCGCTATCTGAACCTGACATCACAGCGGTTTGACGGGATTTAACCCGGAAACATGTCAGCCATCGCCTGTAACGTCTCGCCGGTCACCCGGTTAATCCGCCAGTCATGCAGCATCTGGGCACCCAATGACTGATAGAAATCAATGGCGGGCTGATTCCAGTCCAGCACTGACCATTCCAGCCGGCCACAATCGCGCTCGACCGCTAAAGTTGCCAGATAAGTGATCAACGCCTTGCCTATCCCTAAGCCACGTAATGTCGGATCGACAAACAAATCTTCCAGATAGATGCCAGGCTTGGCCAGAAAGGTCGAGTAGTTATGGAAAAACAACGCAAAGCCGGCAGGTTTTCCCTGATAATCGGCGATCACCACTTCAGCGTAAGCTTTGTCACCAAACAAAGTAGCAGCGAGTTTCGCTTCGTCCGCCACCACCATATCGAGTAACTTTTCATAGTCCGCCAGCTGGCGGATAAAACTTAAAATCTGCGGCACATCATTGGCTGTGGCGAGCCGTAAGCTTAAGCCGGCGATCCGGGTTTCAATCATCAACAGCGTCCTTAAGTTCGTTCGACAATACCGGCAGAGCTAACGCCGCCGGTGAGTTCAACTGCCCGCAGGCGCGCCGCCAGTTCTACCGCGTCGCGATAACGCGGGCTTTGCGTCAGCTGCGCTTCTGTGGTGGTGTTGTGATGTTTGAGCCGGCCAAGACGCGCACTGCTATGCTGCCAGAACGCCTGCGGTAAGGTGTCCAGTACTTCAATCGCGCCTTTACGGTCGTTGCAGACCAGGATCATGTCACAGCCTGCGGCTAAAGCAGCCTCCGCCCGTTGCTGGTAATTTCCGGCCTGATGCGCACCGGCCATGCCTAAATCGTCGCTGAAGATCACGCCATCAAACTGCATCTGACCGCGCAACACGGTTTGCAGCCAATAATCAGAGAAACCCGCGGCTTTATCACAAAAGGCCGGATACACCACATGCGCCGGCATCACGGCATCCAGTGCACCAGCTTTGGCAAGCTCACGGAAAATATACAGATCCAGCCCTTCAATCGCTTCGCGGCTGCGGTTATCTACCGGCAGTTGCAGATGCGAATCTTCTTTAACAGAACCATGACCCGGGAAATGTTTGCCAGTGGTTTTCATGCCGGCGCCATGCATACCTTTGGCAAAGGCTTGCACCATCGCGATAACTTGGTTGGCATCTGGCGAAAACGCCCGGTTGCGGATCACATCACAAACACCCCAGACATCAGCGACTGGTGCAAATGAAATATCAATGTCCTGCGTCAGCACTTCCATTGCCATCAGCCATGCCATCTCAGTGGCATACTGCTGCGCCTTGGTTAAATCGCCAGCAGCGCCTGGTAAAATCTGCCCCATCGCCGGGATCAACGTGAATTCCGGCCGGAACCGCTGCACGCGGCCACCTTCGTGGTCGACCGCCAATAACAATGGGTTGCGGCTGGCGGCGCGGGTGCGGCGCACTAACTCGCGCAGCTGGGCTTTATCCTGATAATTACGGGTAAAATAAATCACCCCGCCGACGGCTGGATGGTCTAACAATTCAATTTCTTCAGCAGTGATTTCCGGACCCTGCAGGTCCAGCATGACAGATCCAAACATGCGGCGTTTTTTCTCTTGATGTTATATGCAGAAATGGGCATTTACTTTACCCGATAGGCCGACAGAAGGCTATGGCCTGCGTTTGCTCCTGCATAAACAAAAACCCCAGCATGCTCACGCACACTGGGGTTTTTCTATGGTTTACAGTGGGTTCAGGCTTGCAGTGCGCGGCTTTCCAAATCGCCCGGCTTAAAGCTGTCAACACTGATCGCAGCAAAACGTAGTTTGTTCATTTGCTCCAATTGCGTCACTTCTTCCGCACTCAACACCCCGGCTTCAGCGGCTTTGTTGATGGTTACGTCCAGTGGCAATTTACGCGCAATCTTGCCGTCTTTTTGCGCCTGGAAGATTTTCTTCATCAGTGGCTGTGCGGCGTGCACGGCCAGGAAGGCTTGTTCCATCGAACCGGTCGGATCGTTTTCGCCTTCACCTAAATAGCACAGGTGCGTCAGACGGTCGCGGATCACGCTTGGTTTTAACAGCGCATCAGAGATCTGCATCGCCATTTCATCATCTGGCAGCTGGTAATTGATACCAAACGGGAAAACCAGACCTTTTAACAGCTTGCCAACCAGGCGGTTCGGGAAGTTGCTGAAGAAACCAGCAAAGGCGCGACCGATTTCGTTCAAATTGCGCTGCACACTGTAATGTACGAACGGCAGATCTGCGACCTGACGGCCATTGTCTTCATAAAATTTCAGTACAGCAGAAGCAATATATAAGTGACTCAGCACGTCACCCAAACGGGCTGACAGCATCTCTTTACGTTTTAAGTCACCACCCAGCATCAGCATTGAGAAGTCGGCAGACAGCGCCAGGCCGTTACTCATCCGCGTCAGTTGTTTGTAGTAATGGGCAGTTTCACCAGCAACCGGTGACTTGTTCAATGCACCTGCGGTCAGGCCCTGGAATAAGGCGCCAAACGTATTGCCCAGTGCAAAGCCAACGTGTTTTAACAGCAGCTCGTCAAATTGCTTCAGACCGGCTTCGCCATCTGGATTGGCGGCAGCTTCTAACTCTTTTAATACGTACGGATGGCAACGGGTTGCACCCTGACCAAAGATCATCAGGTTACGGGTCAGAATGTTGGCACCTTCTACGGTAATAGAGATTGGCACGCCCATGTAACCATGCGCCAGGTAGTTTTTCGGACCACATTGAATAGCACGACCGGCGTGAATATCAAACGAATCGTTCAGCAAAGTCCGCGACATTTCAGTCATGTGGTATTTGGCAATGGCGGTAACGACTGAAGGGCTTAACTTCAGATCGATAGCACCGGCCGTCATCACACGCATCGCTTCTAAGCTATACGTCAGGCCACCGATGCGGCCCAATGATTCCTGCACGCCCTCAAACTTACCAATCGACAAACCAAACTGCTGACGCACATAGGCATAAGCACCGGTCATCCGTGTGGCCAGATGGCCTGTTGCCGTGCCCAGCGCCGGCAGTGAAATACCACGGCCCGCAGACAGACATTCCACCAGCATACGCCAGCCGCGACCGACATAAGCCGGGCCACCGATCACCCAATCCAGCGGAATAAACACGTCTTTGCCGTACGTAGTCCCGTTCATAAACGCCATGTTCATCGGGAAGTGGCGATCACCAATCTGCACACCTTCATGCGAGGTTGGGATCAGCGCACAAGTGATACCGATGTCTTCTTTATCACCGAGCAAATTCTCTGGGTCATACAGCTTAAACGCCAGACCCAGCACACTGGCAACCGGTGCCAGCGTGATGTAACGCTTATCCCAGTTCAGCCGGATGCCGATGACTTCCTTGCCTTCAAACTGGCCTTTACAGACAACGCCATTGTCCGGAATACCACCGGCATCTGAACCCGCTTCCGGGCCAGTTAAAGCAAAACATGGCACTTCTTTACCGGCAGCCAGACCTGGCAACCAACGGTCTTTTTGTTCCTGCGTACCGTAATGCATCAGCAGTTCGCCCGGGCCTAACGAGTTTGGCACCATCACGGTCACTGCGGCAGTTAAACTGCGGGTTGCAATACGCGATACGATCGTAGAGTTGGCAATCGCCGAGAACTCACGGCCACCGTAGGCTTTTGGGATAATCATCGCAAAGAAACCGTTGGCTTTGATGTAGTTCCATACGTCTGTCGGCAGGTCACGTTGTTCCTGCACGATTTTGTAGTCGTCCAGCATTTTCAGCAGCGTTTCGACTTCGTTATCAAGGAACAATTGTTCTTCGGCACTTAACTGTGGTTTTGGGATCTGATGCAGTTTCTGCCAGTCTGGTTTGCCTTTAAACAGTTCACCATCCCACCAGACGTCCCCTGCTTCCATCGCTTCCCGCTCTGTATCCGACAGCGGCGGCAGTATTTTCTTGAAAATGGCGAAAATAGGCTTGGTGATCAGGTTGCGCCGGATATCGGTCACACCCAACACCACTGCCAGGGCAACGATGAGCACAAATAAAATCAACATAACGTGTTCCTCAGATCTGCAGGGTTAAACGGTAATTACTTATCAATCAGGGTCTTAAAAAACTATGCCGCAGACGGCGCGGCAATACCGGCCGCCAGATACGGAATTAAGCGTTGGATCACGCCGTCGATTTCGACGGTTTCATTAAAATCGGCCGCAGCGATATCTTTTAATGCGACGTTCGATGCCATAGTGAATACGATGGTGCCGAGCGAAAAGTGCAATCGCCAGAAGATTTCACTGGCAGGTAATGCCGGGCAGCTTTGTTGCACCAGCAGTACAAATTTGTCGAGGGTACGGCCATAGTGATGGTTAAAGAACCAGCGTAAATGGCCCTGTACGTCGGTATAACCGCGGCCTAGCAACTGTAAGAAAGTACTGGTGCCCTGTGGTTGCACCTGGCCTAGTTCAAGCAAAGGTTCGACAAACACCGACAGGACAGTCGTCAGCTGATTAGGCTGCTGTGCTGACAACAGGCGATTAAACTCCTGATCTAAACGCGGCATCAGCACTGCGAGATAACGCTGCAACACCGCCTGAATCAGTTCTTTTTTCGAGCCAAAATGGTAATTAACCGAAGCGAGGTTCACTTCCGCCAGACTGGTGATCTGCCGCAATGAAGTCGCACTGAAGCCAGTTTCAGCAAATAGCTGTTCAGCGGCTTCCAGAATTTTCAGTTGTGTGCTTTGTTTATTGCTCATAAGCAGGCTTCAGATCTCAGCAAAAACCATTAACTGGTCTTATCAGTAACGAATTTAAACATCTGTTTGAAATGTACGTTTGAAATAATTTGAAGTCAAGCGACAACCGCGAAATAGCGCTATTTCGCTGAGGATACGGACGATTTCTGCACAAAAAAAATCCCCCGGTATAGCCGGGGGATTTACTGTCAGCGTCTGTGGAAAAACGCCGGGTATCTGTTACTCAGTGTTATTTCGCAAACACTTCCAGTAAGGTTGAAGTCCGGGCAGTACCTTTTGCGTCATGCAGTGTCACGACACCCATGTACGGTAATGCACCAGCCACCAGATTTTTGGTAGAGACTGTGATGACGTTTGGACGACCTTTCACTGCACGGGTGCTGGCAGTTAAAGTACTGGTGGCTGTATTTGCTTTGTCAACAATCCAGTACGCCAGTGTGTAGTTCACTTTCGCTGCACCTTTTAAGTCGCGGGCATGTGCCCAAACGATGTAGACGTCGCCGTTCGCTGCGTTATTTGCAGGCGCCGGATTGCGTAACACGATGTCTTCATTGGCTTCAGCATTTTGCGATACAGCAACGCTTGAACAGCTCCACGCCACACAGCGATAGACATACAAGTCCATATCTGGTGCCGGCAGATTGGTCAGGCCATTGCGCAGGCTGAAACGGGCCACCTGAGTACCCGCTGGTACTGTCAGAATATGCGTGCCCAGTGTCGCTTCGTTAAAGCCGAAGGTTTTGTCCGGATCCTGCGTTGCCGTTGCTGCTGAACCGAAGGCCTGTGACAGACCAAACAGTTTGCCAGACGTTACACCTGAATAAGCCATATCAGCAGTGAAAGATACACGGCCTGATGCGGCAGCGACCTGAGTCGTCAACGAACCTGGTGCAATGATCGCATCTGGTTCCATTGGTTTAACGACCAGCGGACTACGGACGTTGTGCACGCCGTCAGTCAGCGTCAGGCTACCAAATGCCCACTTATTCAATACAGCACTGCTGTTCGGCGTTAACGTCAGAGCGTATACCGCCTTGCCATTTGCCGGTACGTCAAGACTGCTGGCTTCAACCAGCTGACCTGCTGCATTTAACGTTTTAAATACCACGTCAACACCGGCTGGCGCCTGGATCACCGGGCGATAGTTAGCATTGCTGCCACCCACGTTGGTGACGACACGGACCACTGTTTTTGCAGCTTTCAGCTGTGATACCGAAATTGACGGGTAGTTCAGCTGAGTCGCATCCGTTGGATAGCCGGCAGCAACATAAGCTGCACAGTCAAAGCCTGAAGCGCTTTTCACGAACGCTGCATTACCAATGCCACACAGGAAGGCATAATAATCCAGTGCGCTTGCGTCATACACCAGGCCTGGATCCATTGCTTTGACCGGTGCAGCATGGCCGGCACCGAAATCAAACGGGTCAGCCAGTACTGAAGAGCTGGCTTTGGTCACGCTTTGGTGTGCAGTCGTCATTAACGCTGATTTCACCATAGCCGGCGTCCAGTCCGGATGCTGTTCAATCAACAATGCCGCCATACCGGCAATGTGCGGGCTCGACATTGAAGTCCCGGACATAAAGGTAAAGTTGTTGCCTTTTGGTTTGGTGAAAGTTGTTGGCGTTGCAGCAGCCAGCACATTGACACCTGGCGCCGTGATATCCGGCTTCAGAATGTCATAAGAGGCTTTGTTTGGACCTTTTGACGAGAAGTCTGCCATCGCGTTAGACAACAGGTTTGGATCCAGCGTGACATTAACCGTTGCGCCGCCGTTTACCGCAGCTGCAATCGCGGCGCCATCGCTCAGGCTCACCATCACACCCGGGATTTTCGGGCCTGACGCTAATGTACCGCCCATCGCGATTGGGTTACCGGCCAAACTGTTGTAGGCCAAAATCGCAGATGCGCCCGCATTTTGGGCGTTCAACACTTTGTCTGCGAAACCACAGGTACCACGTTGGATCAATACGATTTTGCCAGCAACATCAGCAGCATTGGTCAATGGAGTACAGCCCAGTGCTGGCTGAGCAACCACAACATTACCAGTGACAGCACCAGTCACGCTCAGTGGTTTTGTCACAGTGCCTTCAATGGCGGTCATTTTATTTACGCCAAGGCCACTGTTAACGCCGATAGCATTGACAGAGAAACCTGAAGCCGCAACGCTGACTACCCATGGAGCTGGAGTCCCCACGGTTTCAATTGCGTTGTTACCGCCATCGTTACCTGCAGAAACTGACACTAAAACACCAGCCTGAGTTGCCCGCAGTTTTGCCGCCACGGAAATGGTGGTTAAATCTGTGCGGCTACCGCCGATGGAGTAGTTGATGACGTCAACACCATCTGCCACTGCAGCATCAATTGCTGCCATGGTATCGCCGTAGAAACATCCGCGCTCCTGTGCACCGGCTGGTGACACATAGTCGCTGTTCCAACAGGCTTTATACACAGCAATACGGGCGCGTGGCGCGATACCGGTGATATTGCCATAGCTTTGTCCACCGATACTGGCGGCTACGTTAGCGTTACCAGCTGCTGTACTGGCGGTGTGACTGCCGTGACTGTCGGCATCACGTGGAGAAATAAATTCACCTGGTTGGATCGCGTATACAGACTGGAACGAATCTTTGAAGTAACGTGCACCGATCATTTTATTGTTACAGGCAAAATCTGCATCCTGGCCTTTGTCACAGGTGCCTTTAAACCGGGCCAGTGGCGCATAGGAACCATCGTCGGCAAAACTTGGATTGGCTGGAGAAATACCGGTATCCACGATACCAACGATAATGTTTTCACCTTTGATACCCAGCGTATGCTGGCCATCAGGACCGGTCAGACCGAGCAACGCAGGTGTGCGTGATGTGGTGACTTGTTCTGGTTTATCTTCCCAAACCCCAACTACGTCTGGGTGCATCCGCAGTTGTGATGCCTGTTCTGCCGTCATGCGCGCAGAAAAACCGTTAAATGTATGGGTGTAAGAATAAATTAAACCGGTGTTGCTGTACTGGCTGGCCAGTTTTTGTTGCAGCTGTTTTAAGCCAGCGTTGTAAGCAACAATTTGCGGATTAGTACTGTCGTACAAGTTCAGCGCTGTGCCTACAGGTGCATTGTTAGGCGTCAGCTGACCTAAATCAGCCGCTTTCTCTACGCCTGATTTGCCAACCAGTTGCACGATATAAGTGGCGATTGCCTGAGATTCAGCGGGTGTTGTCAGTTTGTTGGTATCAATTTTTACTTCATAACCAGCAGCTTGAACTGTGGCAGTCTGACAGACGGCAGCGATTGCCAGTGCCAGCACACTGAAACGTGAGCATTGCAGATATTTCATTAACGTTCTCCGGATTTTCCGTCATCAACTGATTTTTTGTCACACTAGTTGTAATTGTCATTCGGTTGTCATGCGGCGCCTGTATCTTTACGGCGGCTCTGACGACGTCATTTGACAGTTACTGTCAATTTTTTCGACACTATTACGCGGCGACTAAATTTCACAATTAATTACATTTGTAGTGTTGACGTAGCTTTGCAGCTTTTTTGTTAACAATTGACTTCGGTTCTATTTTAATTATTTTGTAAATTTTTTTGACAATCAATATAACCAGCGTTGGCTTATGCGGCCTGACGACGGCGTAACATCAGTCCAGCAAAACCCAGCATTAACAGGGCGGCGGAAGCAGGTGCGCTGACTGCTGATGAACCAGGAGTGACGACTGTATCGTCTGTAAAGATCACAGAAGCTGGATCATCGAATGCTTTGCTCGCATCGCGTAAGTCAAAAAAGCTCAGATCCAATGCAACATCGTTGATGCCGAAGAAATTGTATTGGTTGTTGCTATCACTGACGTCAAAAGACAGGAAGCTGAAACCTGCGTATAAATTGTTCATGTCAAATTCAGCTTCAAACAGCGGGGCTGGTTTCGCTACGTCGGTACCAAACAGTTTGAAACTGCTCCAGCCGTAGGCTTTGTAGATACTGCCAGACCATTGCACGGCCTGAGTTGGGTCAACCACTAACTGACCAAACAGCACCAGGCTATTGTCAGCGTTTTTACCCCAAAAATCCTGTTTGATCACCAGACCAGCATGTGCTGGTGTCAGTGCAGTAGCCGCGGCAATAGCCAGACCAAACATAGTTACTAACATTTTCTTAAACATGGTTACCTCTGAATTTAAGGAAGGGTTCTATTTTTTTATGCTAGTCATTTTTGACTGTAGAACTTTAAGCATATACGGTGCCATTAATTAACGATTTTCTTGCATTCTGTCTATTCGGTTAATTTTTCAACGACCTTCAGGCATTTCGTGTACTTTATTTGGTGGCAATATCGCAACCTTGCTAAATGC
>JAIXSW010000159.1 GCA_027484495.1 Gammaproteobacteria bacterium | reverse complement strand
GAGCAAAAATGGCGATAGTAGCGGAAACAAATTATGCACCAGCAGCACATCACCACGACGCAAGCCTGCCAGCGGCGTGGTATCCGTCAGCAGACCAAACCAGCCGGCCACGGCTCGAAGCCGGGATACAGCGCTAAGCGCCTGGGGTGTTTGCCGGATCTCGGCCGACAACGCCACGCCATTTGCCGCGAACAACGCCTGCTCACGCGCGACCACCAGATCTTCGCCACCTTGTTGCCGGTAGGCCTGATGCAATAGCCGGTACTGGCGCTCAGCCAGCGCAGGCAACTGGCGCTGAATTGCATGTGCCGCCGCAGCAACCATCTGCTCCAGGCTATACAAGCCGGCACTTCGCCGTGCCTGCTGGCTTAACTGCTGGCGCAGCGATGGGTCCTGCTGGAGTGTGGTCACTGCGCTAACAATCGCCGCTACTTCGGCCGCCAGCAGATAACCGTTCTCCCCATGCTGCAGGTAACTGATCTCCGGGCTGTGGTCGGGTTGTTGTGTCGTCAGATAAGGCAGGCCGGCAGCAAAAGCATCAAGGATCGCAAGGCCGGTCAGGCCCGGATTCAAAACCAGATCCGCCGCCTGATAGGCCTCGATTTTGTCCGCGCCAAAACAAGCGCCACGATAATCCAGCCAGGGCGCGCTGGCCGCAGTTTCTGTTAGCAGTGCACGCTGCGGCCCGTCCCCCAGCACAATTAACCGGCTGATGACCTTTGCCTGATACAGCGCGGCACAGCTTTGTAGCAGCAACGGCAGTTGTTTTGCCGGATACAAAGCGCCGCAATATAACAACACCAATGGCCGTGGCGTCAGCTCCAACACCGGATCAGGTAGCGCCAGCAATGCGCTGGTATCCAGACTGTTATTCAGCACGGTGATTTGCGCTGCCGGCATGCCTTGCGCCACCAGCCATTCGCCGACCGCCGCGGTGTACGCCAAAAAATGGTCGCAGCGAGTCAGCCAGAACTGCTTCCAGCGCGCGCGCAGCGCTTTTTTCGCCTGATGATCATAACCATGGCCCCAAAACACCAGACGAAAATCGCGGCGTTGCCGGCGCCACAGCAGCCAATAATTCAGTAAATGCCGGTTCGCCTGCTCGACAATCACCACATCAGCCTGTTCCAGCAGCGTGTGCCATTGCCAGATCCACGGCCCGAACTTTTTGACGTTGACCGCTTGATAATGCGGCGCCGGTGCCACGTTGATATTGTCGCCTTTTTGCGCTTCAGCACCGTCCGCCACACCGAATAACACCGTGAGTCGGATTTGCTGCTGCGCCAATGTCGCCGCCAGCTGATCAAAATACGCCAGCCGGTATTGCTTCAGCACTTGTTGCACAATGACCACTTGCCTGACGGGCAACAACTGTGGCGCTGCAGCAGGCGCGGCAGCTATCGGCGGAAAATGCTGCGTGCGCAGCGATAAAAATAAGCGCGGACAATATTGGCGTAGTAATACCCGGAGCTGACTGAGCCCTTGCAGCGGGCCACCATGGGCCCGGACAAAACCACGCCATTCGTTGGCCGGCGGCCAGCGATTCGGCTGGTTCAGCAGTTGCAGCCGCTGCGTCATCGGCAGCGATGCGTCCAACACACCACCACGGCCACTGTTTGCGGCGCATTCACCGAAACTGCCGGGCGCCTGATACAGCAGAAAACCTGCCTGCTGCGCGCGCAGTCCATAATCGTAGTCGCCCATGCTATGGGTAAAATCGGGGCTTAAGATGCCAATCTGAGTTACTACTGCTGCTGGGATCAGACACCAGTTGCCGTTAATAAAATCACAGCGCTGCAACTGATCGGAAGCCGCCAGCACGGGCCCGAGCCTGAGCGGCTGCAATCTGCTGTGCCGACATCTGCCGCCATACGACAACCGCGTCGTACCGGGTTCGCGCATCGCGCCGACCACAGCGCCAACCGGTTGATTGCGGCAGGACTGCGCCAATTGCCAGGCGTCAATCAAACGCAGCAGCGCATCGTCATCCAGCACAACATCATCGTTCAGCCAGACAAAAGCGGCAGCAGCAGGCTGTTGCGCCAGTGCATGCTGCCAGGCCCGGCGCATCGCGCCATTCCAGTACAACTGACCACTACCCTGCAGCAAACACACTTGTGGATATAACGTCTGAACGGCGTCGGCCGTGCCGTCGCTGCTGGCATCATCGAGCAGAAACACCTGTAGCTGATATGGCGCCGGCACTGTCTGGGCAAATAACGCCGACAGCGCCGCCAGCGTGCGTGCTTTGCGGTTGTAGCTGCACATTAAGACCACAAGTGTTGAGGCGGACATCAGCAATCAGTCCTTTGCAAAGTGAACAAAAGAGTAGAGAAAAGAGTAAAAACAGGGTTCATCAGGTTTTCTCCGCCGGCTTCACACAAAGCCGCTGTAACTGCAGATATAGACCTGCTTCGGCGACAATTAACAACAATACCAGCCGATCGGCCTGCGCGGCCGACACAGTGCCGGTCGCCAGCAGCAGCACAACCAGCGCAGCGACACCCGCGGCAAATGGCCACTGCGCCCGCGCCAACACGGCAAACCTGTCCTTTGCCTGTAACAGCAGCACCGGAGTTTGGCGCGCCGCCCGTAGCGCGGTCAGGAGCGCCATCAGCAGACAGAGCCACAAAAACGGCTGATCAATACCAGCCGGCCAAATCAGCGTTGGCCAAAAGCCTAGCAGCAGTGCCGCAAGCAGCGCATTGCCGAGCACCGCAGCCAGACTCAGCTGTTGCATCGCCCGCAGCAGCGTTGCCTGCACCCGGCCTGTGACCACTGCTTGCCTGAGCTGTGGCCGCCACTGCTGCTGCATGCCTTGCAACAACACGCCAACCGGACGGAATAACAATGCCGCCGCAGCAACCGGCGCCACCGCCGCCGCGCCATGCCAGGCGCCCAGCAAATACAGATAACTGTTGGCCAGCAGCTCAATTGCTAATACGCCACCGCAAGCCGCTTTAGCTTGTTGTTGCCAGGCACGCCACCACAAAGGCCGGTGCCAACGCTGCGACGCCAGCCGCTGCAATTGCCGGATCAGTGGCAGATCACTCAACAGCAGCAGCGCCAGCAACAGCG
>JAIXSW010000404.1 GCA_027484495.1 Gammaproteobacteria bacterium | reverse complement strand
TAATTGCTGCAGATCTGTACGTAAGAATGAATCCGGCGTAGTTTTACGCACCAACAAATCGTCCTGCGCCAGCTGCAACCCTTCCACCAATTGCCAACCCGCGCTTTGATAGGCCAATACTGATTCGGGCGCTTCGTGACAGACAAATATCACCGGTCGCTGTGCCTGATGGGCTGCCTGGTACAGCTGCTGCAAACGTTGTAACACGCCGGCATAATCATCCGGCAACCGTTCAGCAAATAACCCCTGTTGCATATCGATAATAATCAGTGCCGTCGCGTCCAATCTTGTACTCCTGTCAATGGCGGCTTTATCCAGATCTGGTGACGCCGGCGACTTTTCGCAAGCACCATTCGACGGGGCCACTTTTAAAATGCCGCCGGTGCCAGACTGAAAATAACCCAAACAACATTAAATAGACGCAAGCACTGCCGACCGCCAACGGCAAAGATGCCTGCTGTAACAACCCCAGCGCTTCGAGTATGCCAAGCCCAAACAGAATATGCGTCAGGTACAAGGTCAGCGCCAATCTGCCCAGATGTTCAAGCTGTTGCACCAGTGGATGGCTGGCATACAAGCTGGCTACTTTCACTGCCAGTACCAGCCAGATCAGCGTTGAGCCGATGGCAGAACAGACATATAAGGGTAAAGGGGGCATTGGCGACGTTGTTCCGAGCCAGGCAGACCACTGCGGATCAGTACAGAATCGCGCCAGCGCTTCTGTCAGCAGAACCAGACCACCGCCAGCCAAGCACAGCCACCATTGCACTGCTTTGTGTTGCCAGTTCAGCCGGCCCAGCCACAAGCCGAGCAGTAAAAACGAGAACCAGGGCAACAACGGATGAAACCCATTTAGCCACAGATTGCGAGAGAAACCAGCCCACGACCAGAATTCAGGGTAAGTCAGACTAGGCCAGTGCCAGCCGGCGTTGTAGTCAACCCCGAGCCACAGTGCGAACGGAAACGCCAGCACCACCACCAATGCCAGACTCAACAGCAGGCTGCCGCGCCAGAATAGCAACAGACTGGCAAGCGCCAACATCACCCCGTAATAATGCAGAATATCGGCCGGCCAGACCGTGACAAAGCCAAGTCCAACGATAAACAGAAATACCGCCCGGCGTAGCACCTGTCGCCGCGCTTGCTGTTGTAATGCCAATGAGCCCTGCAGCCGTGCCTTGGCACTCAGCAGGCTCAGCCCAATGCCCGCCAGCGTGACAAATACAGCCGCAGCGCGGCCGTCCAGCAGGTCCAGTCCAAATCCGCTGTCCACGCCAGCACCGCTGAGCATCGCGACCTTAAAATTGACCAGCACCATCACCAGCATGGCGATGGCCCGTGCCAGATCAAAACCTGTAATCCGTTGTGGCATTCAAATTCTCCGTGGTTGCACGCGCACAGCATGCGACAACGCGGGATCCGTCGATAGCTGGAAAGTGTCAGCGCAGCAGGCGAAAATGCTACAAAGTTTTGCTGGTCTGGCTCAGTCACTGTGACAGCTGCAGAATTAGGTACAGCCCCGCTTGGCTTCAGACAAAAAAAAGCCCGGTCATAAACCGGGCTTCAACAGAAAACTGACAGTTAATCGATCACTTTATGCACTATTGGCTGCAAGCTTACTGCGCTGTCGCTGAAACTCAGCGCCGCCAGATATTCCGCCGAGGCTTTCGCTGCCGCTTCAACAGAAGCCGCATGCACCCGCGCCAACACGTCACCGGCGGCAACTTTAGCGCCAAGCGCCTGCACGTCACTGAAGCCGACTACCGGGTCAATCACCTGCGCAGGGTGCGCGCGGCCACCGCCTAAACGCACCACCGCCATACCGACTGCAGTGGTATCGCTGGTCGCCAGGTAACCGGCTTGTGGTGCGACGATATCCTGCACCACTGGCGCTTTGCCGAGATATAGCTGCGGTTTTTCCAGCAAATCAGCCGGGCCGCCCATCGCAGCGACCATCTGCGCGAAAATTTCCGCCGCTTTGCCTGACGTTAAGCTTTGCTCCAGTGCCGCTACAGCGCTGGCTTTGTCGGCAAATAAGCCAGCCAGTTGCAGCATGCTGGCGCCCAGCTCCAGCGTGACCTGATGCAGCCGTGGCTCGCGGTATTTACCGGTCAGATAATCCAGCGTTTCCAGCACTTCCAGTACGTTACCGGCAGTGCTGCCGAGGCATTCGTTCATATCGGTCAGCAGCGCCTGCGTCGGCACGCCGGCGCCTTTGGCGGTGTTGACGATACTCTGTGCCAGCGCCGAGGCATCGTCGATATTTTTCATAATAGCGCCGGAGCCGATTTTGACGTCCATCGTCAGCACGTCCAAACCCGCCGCCAGCTTTTTCGATAAAATCGACGCCGTGATCAGTGGAATGGATTCGACCGTCGCGGTCACGTCGCGAATCAAATACAGTCGCCGATCAGCCGGGGCCAACTCACCACTTTGGCCGACAATAACGCAGCCCAGACGCGCCACTTCACGCTGAATGGTCGCCAGTGGCTGCGTGCAGCTATATCCCGGAATCGTTTCCAGTTTATCAACGGTACCACCGGTATGACCGAGGCCACGGCCGGCGATCATCGGCACATAACCACCACAGGCGGCAATCATCGGCGCCAGCATCAGGCTGACTTTATCACCGACACCACCGGTTGAATGTTTGTCGACCACCGGGCCATTCAGTTTGCCCTGCCAGTTCAGTACGGCGCCGGAATCGCGCATCGCGCGGGTCAGCGCAACGGTTTCTTCGGTCGCCATGCCGTTTAAATAAATCGCCATGGCAAGCGCGGCCGTCTGACCTTCGCTGAAACTGTTGTCGGTCAGCCCGGTGACAAACTGCTGAATCGCCGCTTCTGGCAGCTTGCCGCCATTGCGTTTTAACTTGATGATTTCCTGCGGTAAATACATACACAGTCCTTAAAAAATCTTTAAGATTTCACTTTAGTGCTGGCCGCCAGATAAGTCGGCGTGAAGGCATCGGGCAACAATTCGGCAAGTGTCCAGCTTTGCAGAGCACCCAAGTGGTTGCAGCTGGCGACCGGACTGTCCGGTGTAAAGAATTCGGCAATGACCTGACGGCAAATGCCACAAGGCGGCGTCAGTTTTTCTTGCGGGGTATAGACGACCAAAGCGGCAAACTGACGCTCACCGGCGACCACCGCAGCGGCGATCGCATTGCGTTCGGCGCAGGTCGTGCCGCCATATGAGGCGTTCTCAACGTTACAGCCAGTATAAATGCGGCCAGAGCTGGCCAGAATGGCAACGCCAACCGGAAAATGACTATAAGGCGCGTAGGCCTGTTCCGATGCGGTTTTTGCCTGCAATTGCAGTTGTGCCCAATCGATAGTTGTATTCATCCTCAATCTCACAGGATAGTTCGGGCAGCATGTTATGCGCTTAAAAGCCTCAACAATCAAGAGGCTCGTGGCGAAAACATCATCAGTTGCTAATTTATTGTACGATTTTTGTAGAACTAGATGGCTGGACTGCCGGTAGCGCCAGCCGGCTGAACCACCAGACCGAAGCCAATAACCAGACCGCCAATATCGGTAGCATCCAGAAGGCCTGACCAATGCCGGCTTGTTGCGCCCACAGACCAGTGCCGAGACCCGCCAACTGACAGCCCAGTGAACCAGCGATATTCGACAGGCCTGACAACACAGGCCCATTGTCGGCATCCAGATCCATCGCCGTCGACAATAACAGCGGGTAAACGCCGCCAAGGCCAAGCCCTAAAAGCAGATTGCCCAGCGCCAGTGCGGTGGCGCTATCCATGGTTTTTACCAGTAATGCGCCGCTGACCATGAACAACACCAGCACCCGCAGCAGCCTTTTGCTGCCCAGCAGCGGAATAAACCAGGCAAAACCCAAGCGACTAATCACCATTCCACCGGTAAAAAAGGCAAAAATCAACCGGGCCTGTTCCGTATCAAACGGCAGCGCGGCACTGGCATAGCTGACAAACCAGTTGCCATTGCCCCACTCGACGGCACCGTAACCAAACATGGCAAAAGCCAGCGCCCAGAATACTGGTTTCTTCAGCACCACCCGATACGACAGGCTACGCCGCACTGTGTCGGAATGGCCGGCCAGTTCCAACTGTTGCCGCGATAACCAGAAGGCATACCCCGCCAACCCGACCAAACTGAGCGCCATCAAGCGCACCGGCCAGCGCCAGTCTTCCTGCCACCAATACAGCACCACGACCAGAAAAGGTGCTGCCAATGTGCCGAGGCTAAACATAAAGTCCATCAGCCCCATCATTTTGGCGCGTTTATTTGCATGCAGGCGGGCGATCAGCGTATGGCCAATGGTGAACATCACAGAAGCAATGAGGCCAAACAAAAAGATGCCGGCAAACAGCTGCCAGCGTTGTTGCAGCATCGAGATGCCAAACAGAATCACAGTTTCAAGCAGTGCCAACACGGCAAACAAGCGCAGGAATTCAAACTTCTGCACATATTTACCGCCGATAAAGGCGCCACTGATGGTCCCCAGCGCCATCGTCATAAAAAACCAGCCGCTTTGAGCCGGGTCCAGCTGCAGTTCACGGCTCAGATCCGGCAGCAGGATGCCCCACAGGATAATCAGGATCCCCAGCAGGAAAAAGCCACCAAAAATCATGGCTGTGGGGTGAAAGCGTGACATAAGGCGAACTCCGGGCTGAATAACCATGCGGCTGTGGCCGTCTATTATAACGATGTAAGCGCTTTACCGGCAGCGCTTGCCAAGAAAACAGTCCGGGTTCACCAACTTTCGTAATTGCTGCCAGCCTGACGTCGCTGCAACGGTGTCGTTACAATGGTCTCGCTCCGAATGCTGTGCGGCAGCACGAAGCGACAACACTGTAGTCACTACACCTTAAACTTCAGCACCATTGCTTCCAGCTGATCAAACTGCTGTTGTAACGCCTGACATTCCTGCAACGTGGCCTGCAGATTCTGCTGACCTTGCGCAGACAAGGCGCTGATCTGATGAATATCGTGATCCAGCGAGTGGATCACACTGTTCTGTTGTTCGGTCGCATCGGCCACCGCATGGTTCGCACCATCGATGGCGTGAATCGCCTGATTCACCTGCTGCATCCGGTCACCGGCTTCACTGGCCAGAGCGACGCTGCGGCCCGAATCGGCGATACTGGCTTTCATCACGCTGACTGCGCTGGCCGAACCGGCCTGTAGCTGCGCAATAATGGTTTGCACTTGTTGCGTGGATTGCTGCGTGCGCTGTGCCAGTTGCCGTACTTCGTCAGCAACCACGGCAAAACCACGACCGGCGTCGCCGGCCCGCGCCGCTTCAATCGCGGCATTCAGGGCTAATAAATTGGTTTGCTCGGACACGCCGCGGATCACTTCCAACACCTGACCGATACTGGCGGTGTATTGCTCCAGACTGTCCATCGTTTGTTGCGCTTCAGCCATTTTGGCCGCTAAAGCTTCAATCGCCTGAATATTCTGGTTCAGTACCTGCTGACTTT
>JAIXSW010000591.1 GCA_027484495.1 Gammaproteobacteria bacterium | reverse complement strand
TGGTAGACTCTCGGGTAATTCAGTGGCGGCACTTCGCGATTTTCTTTTGGACTCAGGCCCTGTAACCAGGCCTTACGCGCATGAATGATAAATTGTGAACATCCGGCATCCCGGACAATGCCAACAAAATCTGTCAAAAACTGCATATCGTCAGAATCATCAATACCGATACGGGTTTTCACTGTCACCGGAATATCAACTACGGCGCGCATCGCGCTGACACACGCAGCGACTTTTTCAGGTTGAGCCATTAGACACGCGCCAAACATGCCGTTTTGTACGCGATCGGAAGGACAGCCCACATTGATATTAATGGCATCATAGCCACGCTGCTGACATAACAGCGCGGACTTTGCCATCGCCTCCGGATCGGAACCACCAAGCTGCACAACCACCGGATGTTCTTCTTCGTTAAACGACAGATAATCGCCCTGACCAAATAAAATAGCGCCGGTCGTGACCATTTCGGTATAGAGCACAGCATGGTGGCTTAATTTACGATGGAAATAACGACAATGTTTATCAGTCCAATCCAACATTGGCGCGACAGAAAATTTATGATTCAAGATGACCTCCAGCTAGGGCCGTCATTTTAACCTGAATCACTTAGTTTTGTGACGGGCATGCCGATTTATCCGATTTTAATCTGTGTTACACTCGTAAAAAATAATGAAGCAGGTACAGACAGACATGTCAGTAGAGAGCTTAGTGCTGCGAGCACAACGCATTTGTGATCAAAACGGTGCCAGATTTACTTCAATCCGGGAAAAGGTATTTCGTTTGCTCGCTGGTACTCATAGTGGTGTTGGCGCCTACGAATTACTGGAACAGCTGAAGCAGACAGAACCGGCCGCCAAACCTGCTACGATTTATCGGGCGCTGGAGTTTTTAACGGAGCAAGGTTTTATTCACAAAATTGAGTCCAGCAACGCTTTTATGCTGTGTCACCATTTTGACCATCATCACCCAGCTCAGTTATTGATCTGCCAGCAATGCGGGCACGTGGAGGAGTTGCATTCAACTGTGCTTTTTAAAGAATTCAGTAGCTTAGCTGACGCAAAAGGATTTAGCATTCAGCAGCAAACGATCGAAGCCCGGGGCTTGTGCAAGAACTGTCAGAACTAGTGTTTTTTGTGTCCGGTTACTGACTCGGCAGAGCAAACGGATTTATTTCGACAGATTTTTAATGGTATTCACTACGAAACTATCTCAAAAACAAAGAGCTAGTCTTGTTTATTCTATAAAATCTGCCTAACCTTAACGTCAGGGTAAAAAGCCAGGTGACGAACCAAAGCAGCGGGTCTTTTCAATGAATGTCGAGTATGTAAATCCATTCTTATCGTCGTTAGTGAATGTGCTGAGCACTATGGCCAATACAACAATTGTGCCCGGTCAGCCCCGTATCAAAAAAGATGAAGTCGCCCGTGGTGATGTATCAGGCTTAATTGGCATGATCGGTCCACAGACTAAAGGATCTTTTTCGGTGAGTTTTGAAGAATCACTGGCGCTGGAAATTATGAACCGGATGCTGGGCGAAAAACCCAAAACGATCAACGAAGAAGTGACTGACATGGTCGGTGAAATCACCAATATGGTGACTGGTGGAGCAAAACGAATTTTGGGCGAAAAAGGCTATGAATTCAGTATGGCAACACCTGTTGTTGTATCTGGCAAAGGCCACACTATCACCCATAAATGTGACGGTCCGAAAATCCTGATGCCATTTGACTCAGAATTTGGCAAAGTTCACATCGAAGTCAGTTTCGATAATCAAGGTGGCGGTTAATTCTAAAGCTGCTGGGTTATGAAACTATAAAGCCGGTTATTGCACCGGCTTTTTAGTCTCTGAAACAACGGTTTAATCGCCTGTATATCTGAATTGCACTCTGCTGGTAATGTTACACAACAGCTCATAAGGAATTGTCTGAACCAGCTCAGCTATTTCTTCAACTGGCAGTTCCTCGCCCCATAAAATCACTTGAGCTCCATGCGCAATATCAGCATCACCGATATCCACAGTGGTCATATCCATCGAAACCCGCCCGACGATTGGGTAGCGTTTGCCATTGATTAATACCGGCGTGCCGCAAGGTGCATTACGCGGATAACCATCACCATAGCCGATAGCAACTACTGCCAAACGTGTATCTTTTGCTGCGACCCAGCTGCCTCCATAGCCAACTGCATCGCCCTTGCGCACCTGCCGAACCGCAATCACAGAACTACTGAACGTCATTACTGGCTTTAAGCCATGGGCAGCCGACCGGCCAGCCTCCATCGGTGACACGCCGTATAACGCGAGGCCGGGCCGGATCCAATCACCGTGGCTCTGCGGCCAGGCCACCACGCCAGCTGAGTTGGCGATACTGAGTTCGCCGGCGGCATCGCCAATAGTTTGCCGGAACAGTGCAAGTTGACGGGAGGTCGCCGGATTGTCCTTCTCGTCAGCACAGGCAAAATGCGTCATCAGTCGCATCGGCTGCAGAATATTTTTAGATTGACTGAGTTTCTGATAAATCTGATTAAAATCGACAGGCTCAATGCCAAGCCGGTGCATACCACTGTCGATCTTCAGCCAGACATGGATCGGAGATTCCAGTTCAGCCTTGAGTAAAGCTTCAACCTGTGCCGGATGATGCACTACGACTTGCAGATTTGATGCGACTATCTGCGATAACTCATCCGCGTGAAAAAAGCCCTCCAGCAGCACTATTGGCTTCACAATGCCGCCGGCACGCAATGTCAACGCTTCATCAATCCGCGCGACGCCAAAGGCATGGACATGTTTTAACTGCGCTGCAACAGCCAGCAAGCCATGGCCATAGGCGTTTGCTTTGAGCACAGCAAGGATCTTGCTATGCGGTGCCATATCCCGAATGCGTTCTACGTTGTGTAATAAAGCGCTGGTATTGATTTGCGCAAGAGGTCTGCGGCTCATCAGTACTCATCCTCAAAGCGGGCCGTGCCGGCATAGTTGTCAAACCGGGAGTATCTGCCATGGAATGTCAGGCGGACCCGGCCAATAGGACCATTCCGCTGTTTACCGATAATAACTTCTGCGGTGCCTTTGTCCGGGCTATCATCGTGATAAACCTCATCACGATAAATAAACATGATAAGGTCGGCATCTTGTTCAATGGAACCGGACTCACGGAGATCCGAGTTAACCGGGCGTTTATCAGCCCGTTGTTCCAGCGAGCGGTTTAACTGAGACAGTGCAACTACAGGCACTTTTAATTCTTTTGCCAGTGCTTTTAAAGAGCGTGAGATCTCAGCGATCTCCAGCGTACGATTATCTGACAATCCCGGCACAGTCATCAGCTGAAGGTAGTCAACCATGATCATCGAGAGTCCGCCATGCTCCCGCGCAACCCGGCGCGCCCGCGACCGCACTTCCGTCGGCGTCAGGCCAGAAGCATCGTCGATATACATTTTGCCTTTGCTGTTTAGCAGTTCAATCGCAGAAGACAAACGGGCCCAGTCTTCATCGTCGAGCTGGCCGGTCCGAACTTTCGTTTGGTCAATTCGGCCCAGTGACGCCAGCATCCGCATCATAATTTGTTCAGACGGCATCTCTAAGCTGAAGATAAGAACTGGCTTATCACTGCTTATCGCCGCATGTTCACAGAGGTTCATTGCAAAAGTAGTCTTACCCATCGACGGACGCGCGGCAACAATAATCAAATCCGATGGCTGCATGCCGTTGGTCATTTTGTCGAGGTCCATATAACCGGTCGATACTCCCGTCAAGCCGCCGGCACTGGGGTTACGGAACAACGCATCAATTTTATCAATAGTTTTCGCCAGAATACTGTTGATAGGCTCCGGGCCTTCATTGGCGTCAGCACGTTGTTCGGCGATTTTAAACACTTTGGTTTCGGCGAAATCTAACAGCTCTGCACTACTGCGGCCTTGTGGGTCATAACCAGCGTCAGCGATGTCATGCGCGACAGAGATCATATCGCGCACTACTGCTCTTTCGCGCACAATTTCGGCATAAGCCAGAATATTGGCGGCACTTGGTGTGTTTTTCGCAATTTCACCGATATAAGCAAATCCACCGATATCGTCGAGCTGTTGATTGCGCTCCAGCCATTCCGATACGGTAATGAGATCTATCGGCTGGTTAAGCTCGGCAATTGCGGTCATTGCTTTGAAGATATGCTTATGCGAGCGGAGGTAAAAATCTTGCTCAACTACCTTTTCGGACACTTTGTCCCAGGCGTCGTTATCCAGCATCAGACCGCCGAGCACTGATTGTTCCGCTTCAATAGAATGCGGCGGCATTTTTACCGCGGCGACTTGTTTATCTTTTATGTTTGCCATAACACCCAATAGCTTGAACTGAGCAGAAAACCAGAGAGATCAGGCATTGGCTTCCACGATGTTGTGGCAGCAACCAGACACTGAAAATAAGAAGCCTAGCCTAGCATTTTTCATGGCACTGAGCAGCGGAAAATTTATCAGTCAGCGGTCTTCTGTCGCGAAAACAGACAAGGTGGTGCATCGGCAGAAGAAATGAAAAGGAGAAATACAGCGGGGAGATACTGACACGATAACAGCGTTACCGTGTCAGTCAATGGCTTACGCCTCAGCAACAACAACCAGTTTAACGGTTGCAGTAACTTCAGCATGCAGCTGCAGGTCGATGTCAAAAGAACCAACGTCACGCAGAGTACCGTTTGGCAGTTTAACTTCGGCTTTCGTCACAGCTACACCGGCTTCAGTGATCGCATCAGCGATATCACGAGTACCGATAGAACCGAACAGTTTGCCTTCGTCACCAGCTTTAGCAGCGATAGTAACTTCGCCCAGCTCAGCAACTTTAGCAGCACGTTCTTGCGCAGCAACCAGGTTAGCAACCAGTTTGGCTTCTAACTCAGCACGGCGTGCTTCAAATTTTTCGATGTTAGCTTTGGTCGCTGGAACTGCTTTTCCCTGTGGGAATAAGAAGTTACGGGCATAACCAGATTTAACAACCACTTTGTCGCCTAAACCACCCAGGTTAGCAACTTTATCCAACAGAATGATATCCATTGTTTAATCCTCTCTGTATCGTTGAACCAGGCTTATGCGTGTGAATCACTGTATGGCAGCAGAGCCAGGTAGCGGGCGCGTTTGATCGCACGAGCTAATTGGCGCTGATACTTAGCGCTGGTACCAGTGATACGGCTAGGAACAATTTTGCCACTTTCAGTGACATAATTTTTTAAAGTAGCGGTATCTTTGTAGTCGATCTCTTGCACGCCTTCGGCAGAGAAACGGCAGAATTTACGGCGACGGAAATAACGGGCCATGAACTTTCTCCTAACTTAAAATTTCAATCTGTTGGGCATGGAGCACAAGCTTTGCCTGACCGCTCCGGGTCTGATGCCGGTTTAAAAAGCCTTGCACCCTGACCACACTACCCTGCATCAAATTGTGACTTTGTCTGCTCAACTCGCCTGTTACCACCACATGAATGCGCAGGTAACTTGCTCTGTTGTATCCGGCTTCCAGTTGCATCGACTTGTGCTCAAGCACTAAGTACAGATGCGGGATACCGGCAGGACTCTCATTCCGGTCGGGCTGACGGCATATGACGCCAGTAATGACCAGACAGTTGTCCATCAGATTACTCGTCGTTTGCTACCTGCTCTTCAGAGTCACGCGGAGCACGGTCACGACGTTCTTCACGTACTTTTGCCATTGGTGATGGCTCAGTGACAGCACCGTTTGTGCGCATGATCAGGTTACGCAGTACAGCATCGTTGTAGCGGAAGTTAGTTTCCAGTTCATCGATCACTGCTTGTGGCGCTTCTACGTTCAACAGAACATAGTGGGCTTTGTGCAGTTTTTCGATTGGGTAAGCCAGTTGACGGCGGCCCCAGTCTTCCAGACGGTGGATAGAACCGCCAGCTTCTTTGATAGCACCAGTGTAACGTTCGATCATACCTGGGACTTGTTCACTCTGATCAGGGTGAACCATAAACACGATTTCGTAATGACGCATGGTAGCTCCTTACGGTTAATTAGCCTCGGGTGAGCTCGACCAGACTCGCATAGAGGCAAGGAACATGGATGTGGGTCGAAGGTCGCGTATTCTACGGATCGATCGACCGAAATACAAGCAGTTAATCAGTGTTGCCGCAAAACAGCCGGCCATTTTCCAGATTTAGCTGGTCGTGCGCTGCCGTACTGCTTCATACAAACAAATTCCGGTGGCGACCGACACGTTTAGGCTCGATACCGCGCCAAACATCGGGATTTTGACCAGGCCATCACACAATTCTTTTGTTAAACGCCGCAAGCCATCACCTTCAGCCCCCATCGCCAGCGCCAACGGACCGCTGAGACTTGCCTGATAAATAGTGGTCTCAGTTTCACCGGCAGCACCCAGCACCCAAACACCAGCGTCTTTTAATTCCCGGATGGTGCGGGCCAGATTGGTCACGGCGATAAATGGCACCGCTTCCGCAGCACCACAAGCAACTTTGCGTACCACTGCGGTGAGCTTCGCGGCCCGGTCTTTGGGTGCGATCACAGCATGCACACCCGCCGCATCTGCACTGCGTAAAATGGCGCCGAGGTTATGCGGGTCGGTAATACCATCCAGAATTAACAGAAACGGCTGCGCCTGAGTATCGAGGATCCGTTTCAAATCATGCTCGTCGCCGGCGTCAGACAAACGGGCTTTGGCAACAACGCCCTGATGCTGCGCGCCACCAACTTGTCCAGCCAGCGTCTTACGCGGGCAGAACTGTACGGAGATGCCGGATTTACGTGCTTGTTGGATTAGCGGTGTCATTCGCTGATCTTCGCGGTCTTTTAACACAAACAGCTCCAGCACATCTTCTGGATGACGTTCCATA
>JAIXSW010000251.1 GCA_027484495.1 Gammaproteobacteria bacterium | reverse complement strand
GACGCGGTTGCAGGTTTGATCATTTTGTTTGTTGGCCTAATTGGCGGGATTTTCATCGGCACCTTGCAACACGACCTGCCGTTTGGCGAGGCTCTGGAGGTTTACACGCTGTTGACTATCGGTGATGGTCTGGTTGCGCAAATCCCCGGTCTGTTACTATCCATCGGTACTGCGATTATCGTGACACGCCAGAACAAAGAAGCTGATTTAGGCGAGCAGATGAGTGGTCAGCTCGGCAACCTGAAAGTGTTTGTGGTGTCTGCGATTTTGCTGACGATTATGGGGATTGTACCAGGCATGCCGCACCTGGCATTCCTCAGTTTGGCTGCGTTACTGGGAGGTGTTTCTTACCTGATCTACAAACGTGAGCACGCGCCTGCCGCGACTGCGGGTCAATCCCGGTCTGAATTAGTTCCTGCAGCTGATTTGGCCCCCCAAAAAGAAATCAGCTGGGATGATGTACAGCCAGTCGACGTGATAGGACTGGAAGTGGGCTACCGCCTGATCCCGCTGGTCGATAAAGCCCAGGGCGGTGAATTGCTGGCCCGGATCAAAGGCGTACGGAAAAAACTGTCGCAAGAGCTGGGCTTTCTCATTCCGGCTGTGCATATCCGCGACAACCTCGATCTGGAACCCAATACTTACCGCGTGACGCTGATGGGGGTCAACACCGGCCAGTCAGAACTGCGGCATGATAACGAACTGGCGATAAACCCGGGACAAGTGTTTGGTAGCCTGAAAGGGATTGCCACCAAAGACCCGGCGTTTGGCCTCGATGCCGTGTGGATCCCACGGAATCAGCGTGAACATGCTCAGACATTGGGCTACACCGTGGTGGATGCCGCAACCGTCGTCGCCACGCATCTGAGTCAAATTTTGACTAACAATGCTGCAAGTCTGCTTGGTCATGAAGAAGTACAAAATCTGCTGGATATGCTGGCGAAGACCTCACCAAAACTGGCCGAGGCATTGGTGCCAGATACACTGCCACTGCGTTCAGTCGTCAAAGTGCTGCAGAATCTGTTGCATGAAGGCGTGCCGATCCGTGATATGCGGACTATTGCACAAACCTTGGTGGACACCGGCGCCCGCAGCCAGGACATTGATGTCCTGACCGCGTCCTGCCGTATTGCGCTACGCCGACTCATCGTGCAGGAAGTCGCCGCCGGTGCTGCAGAAATTCCGGTGATGACTTTTGCCCCTGAGCTTGAGCAAATGCTGCATCAGTCGATGCAGGCTGCAGGCAGCGATGGTGCAGGCATCGAACCAGGACTGGCAGAACGCATTCAGCAATCGCTGCGCGATGCGTCTCAACAACAGGAATTAGCCGGTGAGCCTGCAGTCTTGCTGACTTCCGGCATCTTACGCAGCGTGATGGCACGATTCGTGAAGTACACCATTCCAGGACTGCGGGTTTTATCCTATCAGGAAATTCCCGACGACAAACAAGTGCGGATCGTCAGCGTGGTTGGCCAGGCGGGTTAGGAGTTAAACGATGAAAATAAAGCGCTTTGTAGCAAAAGATATGCGCACAGCATTGGCGGAAGTGAAAGAGTTTCTCGGGCCAGACGCGATTATTCTATCGAATAAAAAAGTAGCAGGAGGCATTGAGCTGGTTGCGGCGGTAGACCCGGAAGCCAAGCCCGGCAAGGCTCCTGTGGCTGAAGAACTGCAAAAGCCGGCGGCTGCTACAACCGGTAGTCAGCTCAATATCCGCGTCGATGATGATGAACCTGAACAAGAAGCGCCGGCAGACTCGCTGCGGGCTCTGCTCGCCCGGCAGATGATCAAACAACAAAAAGCGCATGCCGAACCGGTCGTTACAAGCGACAAAAAATTGACTGCAAAAGTGACTGCTGAAGTGTTGCAATCACCGCTGTTGCACAAAAATCGTCCGGCTGCGCCGCAAGATCGTCAGAATACTGCCACTGCACCAGTCGCAACTGCAGCGCTGGCAGATTTCAACAAGTTACAGCAGCAACAGATGCAGTTGATGCAGCAACAATTTGACAGTATGCGTCAGGAAATGGGTTCGATGAAGCAGTTGCTGCAGCATCAGGTATCCGGACTGATGTGGCAGGACCTGGCACGACGCGAACCGGTCCGTGCCTTAGTGATCGATAAACTCTGCGAACTAGGTTTGTCAGAAGCAATGGCTGATCAGCTTGCCTGCTTTATGCCAGAAGACATTGCTGACGGCGATGCCTGGGAATGTGCCCTGGAACTACTGGCAGGCCAGCTGACCACAACCAATGACGATTTGATGCGTCGCGGCGGTGTGGTTGCATTAGTCGGCCCTACCGGCGTCGGTAAAACTACCACTGTTGCCAAACTTGCGGCACAATTCGCCCGGCTGCACGGCCCGGAACAGGTTGCTTTGATTACAACGGATACTTTTCGTATTGGCGCTTTTGAACAGCTTGCCACTTTTGGCCGTATCATTGGTTGTCCGGTAAAACAGGCTAAAGATCACGAAGAATTGGCCCTACTGTTAACGCAGTTGCAGCAACGTAAATTAATCCTGATCGATACAGCGGGTATGAGTCAGCGCGACGTTCGTCTGGCAGAAAAACTCTCAGCGCTGATGCATAATTCACGTGTCAAAATAAGAAGTTATCTGGTATTGTCTGCGACCTCGCAAGCCCGTGTAATGCAAGAGACAGTGGAACACTTCAAACGAATTTCATTGTCGGGTTGTATTTTCACAAAACTTGATGAATGCTTAAGCTTGGGTGAAATTATCAATATCGCAATTCAAAATGCTTTACCTGTCAGTTATTTGACCAATGGTCAACGGGTTCCTGAAGACATTGAAGCTGCTCAGGCCAAAGTGATGGTGACGCAGGCTGAACAACTCCGACTGGCGAATAGTAATGCAGGTCATCAGTGGTATCAGGATGTAGCAGCCCGGGCGGATGGAACCTATGCATAATCATGAATTAATGTTTGATCAAGCCAGTGGCCTGAGAAGAATGAAAAAGCAGATGGTAAAAGTAATAGCTGTGACCGGTGGGAAGGGGGGGGTTGGTAAAACCAACGTCACTCTGAACCTGGCGATGGCTATGGCCCAAATGGGTAAAAAGGTTTTAGTGTTGGACGCCGACCTTGGCCTCGCCAATTGTGATGTCATGTTGGGTTTACGTGTCGAGAAAAATTTGTTCCACGTGCTGGCCGGTGAAGTTGAGCTTGACGATATTCTGATCGAAGGTCCATTTGGCATAAAAATTGTGCCAGCGACTTCTGGCACACAATCAATGACTGAACTGAGTCCGGCGGAACACGCAGGTCTGATCAGGGCTTTCAGCGAATTACGTACTCCTTTTGATGTATTGCTGGTCGATACTGCCGCTGGCATTTCTGACATGGTGCTGAGTTTTTCGCGCGCTTCCCAGGACGTTCTTGTTGTAGTCTGTGATGAACCCTCATCAATCACCGACGCCTATGCACTGATGAAGATCCTCAGTAGAGAACATGCGGTGCAACGTTTTAAAATTGTCGCTAATATGGTGCGTAGTCTGCGGGAAGGCCAGGAATTGTTTGCGAAGTTGAGCCGGGTGACAGATCGGTTTCTGGATGTCACGCTTGAATTAGTCGCGACTATTCCTTTTGACGAGAACGTGCGTAAAGCGGCTCGAAAGCAACGCGCTTTTGTCGATGCATTTCCAAAAACACCGGCCTCGCTGGCGGTGAAGACTCTTGCTACGCGTGCTGTGCAGTGGCCAGTCCCACCGAGCGCATCGGGGCATCTGGAGTTTTTTCTTGAGCAGTTGGTTCAGCCGCAATCGGAACGGCGGGGGATGATGTGAATAGTCGTTTAGCAGCATACGGCGGAAATAATCAGCTACAGTTGCTGGTAGAAAAACATGCGCCACTGGTTAAACGAATTGCTTACCACTTATTGGCGCGTTTACCTGCCAGCGTACAGGTCGATGATTTAATTCAATCAGGCATGATTGGTCTGATTGAAGCGGCAAAAAATTTCGACAATACCAAGGGGGCCAGTTTTGAGACCTTTGCCGGGATCAGGATCCGAGGATCTATGCTCGATGAGATCCGTCGTGGTGATTGGACCCCCCGGTCTGTCCATCGTAATTCCCGTTTAATTGCTGAAACTATCGCCGAACTCGAAGCAACATTGGGTCGAGACGTAAAAGATGTTGAAGTTGCTGAAAAACTTGATATAACTTTAGATGAATATCATCACATGCTCAGTGACGCGAGTAATGGCCGTATCGTTGGTATGGAAGACTTAGGGATTAGTGAGGATGTGTTGGTCACCGCAAATGATAAGCAGGGTGACCAGCTGTTTGAAGAACAGGCCAGCGATTCGTTCCAGCAAGCATTGGTAAAAAATATCAGTAGCTTACCGGAGCGCGAGGCAATAGTATTGTCACTCTATTATAATGATGAACTCAATTTAAAAGAGATTGGCGAAGTACTGAGCGTCAGCGAATCTCGGGTCAGTCAAATTCATAGTCAGGCATTGCTGCGGTTGCGTTCGCGGATGCAAGACTGGTTGTAAATTTTGAGAATAACCACTGGGGTATCTCGTCGGAGGGGATTTTGGATAAAAATATGAAAATTCTCGTGGTAGACGATTTTTCTACTATGAGACGCATCATTAAAAACCTGTTACGTGATTTAGGCTTCACGAACGTACAGGAAGCAGATGATGGCAGCACGGCTCTGCCTATGCTGCAAAATGGTGATTTTGATTTTGTCGTCACCGACTGGAACATGCCTGGAATGCAAGGGATTGATTTGTTGCGGGCGATCCGCGCAGATGCAAAACTAAAGCATATCCCGGTTCTGATGGTCACTGCTGAAGCCAAAAAGGAGCAGATTATTGCTGCTGCTCAGGCCGGAGTGAACGGTTATATCGTCAAGCCATTTACTGCAGCAACATTACAAGAGAAGTTATCAAAAGTATTTGAGCGCTTAGGTTAAGCCGTATCTGACACAGGAGTGGCGCTATGTCTGCATATACGGCACCTATAATCACCCTGCAACAGGCGCGTGAGCTTGTGCAGTTGCTGGAGATGGGCGAGCAGGATGCCGCCAACGAGCTGGTTCAGGGGCTTGCGGTACCTGGTTCGTCTGAGCTCTTCGCCGAAGTAGGGAAACTGACGCGGCAACTGCATGATTCTCTCAAAAGCTTTCAGGTTGACCCTTCCATCAGTAATTTGCTGGAAGAGGATATTCCTGATGCCAAACGCCGGTTATCCCATGTCATCGACATGACTGAGCAGGCGGCAAATCAAACTATGGCCGCAGTGGAAACTTGTTTACCGATTGCGGACAAGCTGAGCAG
>JAIXSW010000425.1 GCA_027484495.1 Gammaproteobacteria bacterium | reverse complement strand
TTCCCTGCCGGATCTAGCCGGTTATGGCGCTGAGCCGTTACCTGCCATGCAACCATGGTCGCTGGCGGCTGAAGCGGACTTACTGCTGGCGGCTTTGCCGGACACACTAAAGGCGCAGCCGCTTGATTTGATTGGCCATTCTTATGGTGGCGCTTTGGCCTTGCATCTCGCCCGTACGCAAAAACTACAAATCCGTAAACTGGTATTGTTCGAACCGGTGGCTTTTCATTTGTTGCCACAGTTACCGGACGCCAGTGCGCTGTGGCAGGAAGTCCGGGCGCTGGCTGATGCATTGCCGTTGCTTGAGGCGAACCAGGCTGCAGAGCGCTTTATTGATTATTGGCAACACAACGGTTTTTTTGCGGGCCTGCCAGGACGAATGCAACAGCAGCTGGCGCTGCAGGTTGCCAAGGTCAGCCTGGATTTTCAGGCGTTAAGTCAGGAACCGGCCAGTCTGGCTGATTATGCGGACACAGTGAAAAGTCCGGTGCTGCTGCTCAGCGGCAGCCATAGTCGTCAGTCCGCTCAGCGCATTAGCGCTGCGCTGCGCAGCGTTTTGCCTGATGTCCGCTTACAACGGCTTGAGTGCGGCCATATGGGACCGGTGACCCATCCCGATCTGGTGAACAAACCTATTGCAGAGTTTCTTTTGGCCTAAAAATAACAAAGCCGCGTCATGCGGCTTTGCTTTGTCGATGCAGCATCAACAGCGACTTATACAGTACCGGTTGGTACTTGTACTGCATCCTGAACCGACTCAGAATTCGCGGCAGTTTGCTGTGTCAGCACTGCGGTTGGCTGGCCACTGTGGATAGCGATTTTACGTGGTTTCAGTGCGTCCGGGATCTCACGTAACAGTTCGATGTGCAATAAACCATGGTGCACTGTGGCGCCAGTCACGCGAACATAATCTGAAAGCTGGAACTTGCGCTCAAAATTGCGCTCAGCAATACCCTGATGCAGGAAACGGCGGTCTTCCGTTTTATCACCTTTTTGGCCACGCACCAGCAGCGTATTGCGCTCGGTGTCGATGCTCAGCTCATGCGGTTCAAAACCGGCTACGGCCATCGTGATGCGGTACTGATCCTCACCGGTCACTTCAATATTGTACGGCGGATATGCCGGTTGTTTTTCATTGCGGGCAGCGGCGTCCATTAAAGTCGCCAGATGGTCAAAACCGATAAATGAACGATAAAAAGGGCTGAAGTCAAAAGCGTGCATAGTCAAACCTCACTAATTTCTTTGTTAAGCAAATCAGATATTTAATGGCCTACCCAGATGGCGAAGGCCGGGATACAGAAACCCGCACTGCGGCATTTCCATATCCCTGTAATAAGGTCTGGCGTTATTTTTTCAAGCGGAACTATCAGGATTTTTTTTGCGCAAATTGTTTTAGTGTGGTTAAAGCGGCGGTGTAATCAGGTTCCTGCGACAGCAGAGGCACCAGTTGCTGATACACCAATTTGCCATTGCGATCGACGATCAACACGGCACGGGTTAACAACCCCATATCTTTGATGCGAAGACCATAGCTGGAGCCAAAATCGCCCCAGACCGCATCGGACAATACCAACAGTTTGTCGACCTGTTCTTTCTGACAAAAACGTTTCTGCGCAAAAGGTAAGTCATTTGAGATGGTCAGGATCACCACATCCGCTGGCAGACTGCTGACTTCTTCATTAAATTTTTTCGTTTGGATCGAACAAACGCCGGTATCGAGGCTAGGAACAGTACTGATCAGCACGGTTTTTCCGGCAAAGTCACTGAGCTTGACCGGTTTAAAACTGGCATCAGCCACTTTAAAATCCGGAGCCAGCGTTTGCAGACTGACCGGCGAACCTTGCAATTCCAGCGGGCGCTCACCGGCTTTCACCTCTGATAAGCGCACTGGCAAATTGGCCGTCAGATCAGCGGCCTGTAGCCATGGTGCAGCGAGGACAAACATCGTGGCGAGCAGGGGCTTGAACATAGTGTTTTCCTTTTAAAAAAGTATGGAATACAGAGACTAACAGCGAAAAATTCACAGAGCAAAAGTGATGTCTCGTTCGCATATTACGGACGTAGACGCTACACTGGGTCATATCCCTCTGTGTGGTGAGTCATGAATGGTAGCAGCAGTCTTAATCTGTGATGATTCGAATTTAGCACGAAAGCAAATGGCGCGTAGTCTCCCGGCTGACTGGCAGGATAAAGTCAGTTTTGCCGGTCATGGTCAGGAAGCGATGGAGGTGCTGAAACGTCAGCCCATTGATCTGTTATTCCTCGACCTGAATATGCCGATCCTTGACGGCTATGGTGTGTTGCAGGCGATCCAGGCCCAGCAAATTCCGGTCAAAGTGGTAGTGGTATCCGGCGATATTCAACCCGAAGCCCGGGAACGGGTGTTGTCTTTTGGTGCACTCGATTTTATCAAAAAGCCTGTCTCTGCGGAAAAACTGCAGGAAGTTCTGCAGCAGTTTACATCAGTCCATACAGCACAAGACAGTCAGAAAGTGCTGGATCGTGCCTTTGCTGCGAATCATCACAGCAGTATGAACTTCGCACTGGACCCGGT
>JAIXSW010000186.1 GCA_027484495.1 Gammaproteobacteria bacterium | reverse complement strand
AGCAGCAGATAGTTTTTGTGCTGCCACATCACGATTTTGTTGTTTTGCAGGTCACGCACGTTGCTGTAATCATGGTAACGCTGCGCCTGATATTCACGCAGCATCCAGCCGATGTGGCTGTACCAAAAACCTTTTTTAGCGGAATAGGGATCTTTGTCATTCTGGTCGACAAATTTGTGATGCACCCGATGATCGGAAGACCAGTGCAACGCACTGTTTTGTAGGGCAAATGCGCCGCCAATGGCAAAAAACCATTGCAGCAACGGGTGCGCATCGTAGGTTTTATGTGCCCACAATCGATGATAACCAGCCGTGATCGACATGCCGCAATACCCCAGGCATAGAATCGTGGCGATGATTTCGGTCCAGCTGAAACCAACAAGCACGGCATAGGTCGGTACGCCGATGGCGGCGACCGCAAAGGTCAGACTGAATAACAGTACATTGGTCCAGATAATGGGTTCTTTTTCCATGATGGGTACTTTTAGCTTACAACTGTAAGCTAATTTTACTGTGCATTGGGGCGCGGTCAAGGTATAAAATGGCATTTTGCCGTATCAGTTAACAGGTAACACCAGTGTCGAGAGCCCAGCAAAAAGAAAAAACCCGCCGCGCTATTATTGATGCCGCTTTTGCCCAGTTAAGCCCTGACAAAGGTTTTTCCAGCCTGAGCCTGCGCGAAGTGGCGCGTGAAGCCGGTATCGCGCCGACGTCGTTTTACCGGCATTTTGCCGATATGGATGAACTGGGATTAACGCTGGTGGATGAAGCCGGATTGATGTTGCGACAATTATTGCGACAGGCGCGGAACCGCATTGAAAAAAACGGCAGCGTGATCCGCACGTCGATCGAGACTTTTATGGAGTTTGTGGTCGGCAACAGTAATGTGTTCCGGCTGCTGCTGCGTGAACGTTCGGGCACTTCGGCGGCATTTCGCCGCGCTGTCGCCCGCGAGATCCAACATTTCTGTGCTGAACTGGCGGATTACCTGCGCAAAGAAACTGCCTGCCCGGACGAATATGCCCAGATGCAGGCCGAAGCGATGGTGACTTTAGTGTTCCACGCCGGCGCCGATGCTCTCGACGCCAGCCCGGAAAGCCGGGTACAGATCACTTTGCGCACTATTGTGCAGTTACGTTGGCTGGCCCACGGCGCTGCCGGTTATGGCCGCCGGCCAAAAGACTGACTTTCGTTACGCAGTTTTCCGCCGTAACCAGACGCCAGACTCCATATGATGGGTGTACGGGAACTGATCAAAGAACGCGAACTGCAGGACGTCGTGGGTTTGAGTCAGCGTTTGCAGGTTATCTGCCAGCGTCGCCGGATTACAGGAAATGTACAGGATGTCATCGAAGCGGCTGACCAGTTGTACTGTCGCCGGATCCAGACCGGCCCGCGGCGGGTCGACTAAGATGGTATTCAGTGTCAGCCCCGTTAGATCGAGCTGTTTCAATGCATTGCCTTTCGCCAGCGCAGCACTTACATCTTCTGCCGACATGGCCAGCACCTGCACATTAGTGATCTGATTCTGCCGGATATTCAGCTCAGCTGATTTAATCGATACTTTCGACAATTCAGTCGCGACGACCTGACGGAAATAAGGCGCCAGGGCCAGCGAAAAATTGCCATTGCCGCAGTAGAGTTCCAGTAAATCGCCACTGAGCTGCTTACTGATCTGACAGGCCCAACTCAGCATCTGTTGATTCACGGCAGCATTGGGCTGACTGAAACTATTCTCCACCTGCTGGTAACTAAGCTGGCGATCTTCAATTTGTAATTGTTCGGTAATGAAATCACGGTCGATCAGGATCTTCTGTTTTCGTGCCCGTCCAATGAAATCAAGCGGATGGTCAGTGCACAGTTCCGTTTTTAATTGCCGGACTTCATCGGCCCATTCGGGCGGCACCGGTTTTTTATAAATCAGCGATACCAGCAATTCACCACTGAGACCGGACAGATAATCAATCTGATACAAACGATTGCGTAATAAGGGGCGACGCTTTATCGCCTCGATCAAGCGTGGCATAAAATCGGCGATGGTTTTGATTGCCACCGGGAAATAATCAATGCGGTGGCGCGTTTTGGTCTCTGGGTCAAACATGATGTGGTACAGGTCATCGCCTTCATGCCAGACGCGGAATTCAGCGCGACAACGATAATGTTGTGGTGCTGAGGCAAATACCTGCGGTTGCGGCATGGCAAAAGCACTGAACAGCTGACGGACGTCGTTGGCTTTGTCGGCCAGTAGTTGTGCATATTGCGTCGGATAAACCTGACCTGGTTGCATGATGTGGTCTCAGAACAAAAGGGCCGCACATTTTAGAGACTTTTTGCATAGAAACCAAATACCGTTGTCTGTGCTGTTGTCGTAACGTGGCTTCTGGCAAAATAACAGCCGCAGATGGCAGGAGTAAGCATGCGGATTGGATTTATCGACAGCGGTGTTGGCGGGCTCAGTATTTTGGCAGCGGTTCGTGCCAAAGTGCCAGCCAGCTATATATATGTAATGGATAACCTCTACCTGCCATATGGCGAGAAATCCGAAACCTTTATTCAGGCGCGTCTGGCACAGTTGTCGGCATTGCTGCTGGAGAAAGGGGCTGATTTGATTGTCATTGCATGTAATACCGCAACGACGCAGGCGGTTGCT
>JAIXSW010000002.1 GCA_027484495.1 Gammaproteobacteria bacterium | reverse complement strand
CCAGCACCACGGCGGCGTCGACCTGATACGCATCAGCCAGTGCCTGCTCCAGTTCGCGGTGTAATGGCCGTTCACCGGCCACCGGCCGGCTGGCGGAAACAGAGGTGCCATATTGCGTGATCGCGGCGATCGCGGCCTGATTCACTGCCGGATGACCGGAACAGCCCAGATAGTTATAACTGGCGAAATTCAGCAGAGGTTGACCGTCAATGCTGGTGTGGGCGCCGGCCGTGCCCTGATGCAGTTTAAAAAACGGATTGGGCAGGCCAAGCCGGGCGGCGCCGTCATGCAGAATGCGCAGTTGCTGGTAACCCGGATGGCGGCTGAAATCAGTGCGCGGATCCGGACCCGCAGCGCTGTGTAGAGGGGCAGGCTCCAAACTTGTTTGTTCGACCTGCGCCAACTGACGCTGCAGTGCCTGTTGGATCAGTTTATCTTTCAGCGCGCCGGTCAGGCTGGCGACAGATTTTTTCATCAGCCTTTATCCTTTGATTAAACGTTGCTGGGGCTGACTGGTCAGCTGTTGCTGCAAAGCCTGCAGCTCGTCGCTGCTCAGGTTGCTGCCATGACTGCCGGCGACCTGGCGGATCTGCGCACTGAGCGCATCTTCCGGTGCCGCGTCTGTACTGAGCAGGCCAAGTAGTTTTTGCGCCAGACTGTGCAGGGTCGGTTGTTCAGAGATAGTCAGCACCGGCAGGCGGACACCAAGCTGGTTTTCAATCGCCACCACTAGTTCTACACCCATTAGCGAGTCGAGTCCCAGGTCCTGCAGCGGGACCTGCTCGGCCAGCTTATCCGGATTGGCGCGCAAAATACCGCCAACGACCTGCTTTAACACCGTCAGCAGATAGGCTTGCGCCTCAGCCACCGGCATCGTCGCCAGCAATGCTGCGACGTCCTGCTGACTGGCGTCCTGGTCCATCTGACCGTGCGTATTGTGCTGCGCACGCAGCCGGGCAAAGCGTGGATCTGCTGCCGCCGGCAGGAATTTTTTTAGCGCGGCAATATCAATATCGAGCACCGCTGCCTGCGGCAAGTCCCGTTGCAGCACTTCGGACAATGCCTGCATCGCCTGTGCGGTGCTGACCGACTGACCGCCCATCCGGCTTTGCAGCGCCGCTTTGATCTCGCTGTTGCGGGCGAGGAAACCGGCATCGTCAATGGCGCCCCATAACAACGCGGTGGCCGGTAAACCAGCGGCGCGACGGGTCTGACATAACATTTTCAGCCCATAGTTGGCGCCGACATAGGCGGCCTGACCGGGATTACCAAATAACGTGGTCGCGGAGGAGTACACCACAAAGAAATCCAGTGGCGTATCCGGCTGCAGAGTACGGGTCAGCTCGTCCAGTAACCAACCACCTTGTAGCTTGGCGGCCAGCACTTTGTGTAAGGTCTGTGCACTGAGGTTTTGCAGCAGGCTGTCTTCAATCACGGCGGCCGCATGAACCAGGCCGCCCAATGGCAGCAGCGTTTGTCTGGCATCACTCAGCACTTGCTGCAACGCATTGCGGTCACTGACATCACAGGCTGGCGCGTGAACGGTCACACCTTGTGCGGCAAAGCCGGCCAGCGTGGCGGCAGCATCCGGGCTTTGTTCACCGCGACGGCTTAACAGCAATAATTGCTTGGCCCCCATGGCGGCCAATGCTTTGGCTGTGGCAAGGCCAAAACCATCCATGCCGCCGGTCACCAGATAACAACGATCGGCACGCAGCTGCAACGGCTGCGGGCGCGGCTGTACCGGCAACTCCGGCGGATATTCCACCACGATTTTGCCGATGTGGCGGGCTTGCTGCATCTGGCGAAAGGCGCTTTCAATCTGACTGGCGGCAAAACTCTGATACGGCAGGGGCCATAAAATATCATCAGCAAATAACTGCATCATTTCGGCAAACAAGCGTGCAGTCAGTGCTGGCCGGCACGCCATCATCTGATCGGCATCGATGCCAAAGTAGCTGATGTTATTGCGAAACGGGCGCAGGCCAATTTTACTGTTGTCGTAAAAATCGCGTTTGCCGAGTTCAAGGAAACGGCCAAACGGTTTCAGGATCTTCAGATTGCGGTTCACCGCTTCGCCGGCCAGCGAGTTCAGCACGACATCGACACCCTGACCATTGGTCAGCGCCAATACCTGATCGGCAAACTGCAGTGAACGCGAATCGAGAATGTCCGTGACGCCCAGCTGGCGTAAAAACGCGTGTTTGGCGTGCGCACCGGCGGTGGCAATAATGCGCGCACCTTTCCATTTGGCAATTTGGATGGCGGCGATGCCGACACCACCGGCGGCGCCGTGGATCAGCACGGTTTCACCGGCTTCGAGCTGCGCCAGCTGATGTAAGGCGTAGTAGGCGGTAAAAAAGGTACTGGGGATGGTGGCGGCGGCGGCGAAGTCAATTTGCGCCGGCAAATGCGCCACAGCACTGGCACTGGTGACCACTTGCGCAGCGAAGCTGGCCGGGCCAAAACCGAGCACGCGGTCGCCCGGCTGATAGCCGCTCACGCCAGTGCCGACTGCACTGACAGTACCAGCAAATTCCAGACCCAGCGTCGGACCGGCAAAACCTTGTTCCAGCGCTTCGTCAGACAATAATCCCAGCGCATACATCACATCGCGGAAATTAAGCCCGGTCGCCTGCACGTCGACCCGGATTTGGCCCGGGCCTGCCTGCAGCGGTTCACATTGTTGCCATTGCAGATGGCGTAACTGACCCGGTTGACTGATTTGCAGCTGATAGTGGCTGGATGCCAGCGGCAGCGGGATCGGCTCCAGCCTTGGCGTGTAGCGGACCAGGTCGCGGTCGTAATGCACTTCACGCGCGGTGCTTTCTGCCCGGAGTTCCGAGCCTTGCAGTTCTGCTGCGAGCAACAGAAGTGGGTTTTGCTCGCGGGCAAAGTCCAGCATCGACACCGGCAGCGGATGTTCATTGCGTAGCGTGCGGCCAAGGCCCCATAACAACACGCTGACCGGGTCCGGTGTGGTGGTGCTGTGCAGGCTGGCATCCGGCAATAACAGCCAGATTTGCTGACTCAGGTTTTGTTGCTGCGCCCATTGTTGCAACTGCACCAGCGCCATCGCGGCCTGTTCGCACTGCGTCAACGCCGGTTGGTTTGCTAATGCTGTGTCTGGCTCCGGCTGACCCAGCACTGGCTCTGGTTGAAACAGCACTGACTCTGGTTGAAACAGCACTATGGCATCGGCCGGCCAGCCAGTGGTGTCAAGCAGGGCAAGCTCACTGATGCCGCTACGGGCGATCACGGTATCTGCAGGCCCGGAATACTGACGGGCGCCGTCCAGCAAGACCAGCGGCGGCAGCGGACGCGACTGCGGCGTCGGCGCCGGGGCTGTCGCGATCAGCAATTCCAGCCCGGCGTCGGCGAAATCCAGCACCTGCACAGTCCAACCGCTCAGCTGTTGTTGCCAGAAACCGGCTGATTGCAGGCTCAGCAGCGGATGCTGCGGGCCACAGAGTAAATCTGCCCACAGTCCGGTTTTTTGCAGTGGGATCAGCAAGTAACCACCGGGTTGCAGCTGCTGACAGGCTTGTTGTAATGCGCTGCAGGCAGCGGTGACATCGGCATAATGCGACCAGAACCACAGGGCATCGGCGCAGTAGTGTTCGCCGGCAACCGGCAGTTGCAGTGCCGGATAATGTCCGGCCAGTTGCTGGGCATCCAGACTGGGTTCGGCGCTTAAAAAGGCCAGCTGCAGTGGTGTTGGTTGTGTGGCGGGCGCCGCCAGCAACGTCGAACAAAGCAGCGGTGCTTCCGGACTGAATTCCAGCAGTTGCAGTGGCCGGCTGGCCGCTGCCGAGGCCCATAGATTCAGGCTGGCCGCGACGACAGGCAGCAGGCTATGCAAGCGATTTTGTAGCAGCTGGCTGATGCTGGTTTCGTCGGGCAGGCGCAGCGGCTGGCCTTGCAGCAGCAATGGCACTTGCTGCAAAGCCTGACCCACCTGCAACAGTTGCGGCCCATAAACCGGATATGCAGTCAGCAACGCACGCCACAATTCTTGCGGGGACAGATCATCGTCCGGCGTGGCAGAAAAATCGGCAGCACTAAGCGCGGTATGGCTCAGCAGTTGTTGCAGATAACGCGCATTGGCATTCTGGCGTAAGTCCAGTTCACTGAACACATCGGCCCAGTTGTGCTGCCACGGCTGCAATTGCTGCTGCAGACTGCGGCGCACCAGCTCGTTGAGTAATGGCTCCAGTTCCTGACACAGTTGCTGGCGGCTGTCGGCCAGCATGGCAAAATCTGGTGGCGTCAGAGTCGTGACTGCGCTTAACGCGTCCGGGCGGTTGATCTGTTGCCACAGCTGCGGCGCCTGACGGGCATTTTTCAGTTTGGTGCGTTTAAAGCGCGCCTGCGCCAGATGGGCAATCAGCTTGCCGTCTTTATCAAACAACCAGAAATCGGCCAGAATTGAAAAGGGTGAATGGCGGCGCAACGTCAATTGCGCCAGCACCGGTACCGCCTGGCGCTGATGCAGCTCCAGCCGGCCAATCGCCACCGGAATATAGGTAAATTCGGCCGATTGCGTCGGATACAACGCCTGAATAATTAATTGAAAACTACTGTCCAGCACGCCCGGATGTAACAGGTAATCCGGGAAATCGCTGGCACTGCCATCCGGCAACGCCAGTTCAGCCACAATAGTCCGGCCGGCGCTGTGTTGCGGTTGCTCTGCCGCACTCAGGCGCCAGCCCTGGCTGACCTGACGAAAATGCGGACCGTATTGTAAGTCGAGTAACCGGGTGGCGGCATCCTGCTGATTGCGGTCAAAGTCGGCGGCTCGCGCCGGCGTTGCCGGTGCGCGCACGGTGGCGCTTGCCAGATCAGGTTGCAACAACAGCCGGCCTTTGCCGTGTGGTTGCAACGCGGTGTCTGCCAGCAGCACACGAGAGCTGAAGCGGATACTGCCATCCTGCGCATCGACCTCGGTGCGCAATAATCGGGTCTGACCGGCGTCAAACAGCAGTGGCGCCTGAATTTCCAGATCTTCCACGACCAATGGCCCGGACGGGCACAACTGTGCCGCAGCGGCCAATGCCAACTCGGCAAAGCCACTGCCGGGCAGCACCACGGCATTGCCGACCTGATGTTCGCCCAGCCAGGGTAATACGGTGGTATCCAGTGTCTGTTGCCAGCACGCAGCCTGCTGCGCCATCGCCGCACCTAATAACGGATGTACAGGTGGCCGGTACAGCTGACCGACAGATTCGCTATCCTGATCCAGCCAGCAGCGCTGGCGCTGCCACTGATACGCCGGCAACATTTGCTGCGGTGGCACCAGTGGGAAATGCCCGGACCAGTCGACCGGCGCACCGGCTAATACCAACTGATCGCGCAGTTGTTGTACTTGCGCGATACTGGCTTGCTGGCGTTTCAGCGAGCCAAAACAGGCGCCCGGCAGGCCCTGCAACGCTTCGGTCAGATAGCTGCGTAGCACCGGGTGACCACCCAGTTCGGTGTAAAGCTGCAAACCATCCTGCAGCATGGCACTGATGGCGCCGTGGAACTGTACCGGTTCGCGGATATTCAGCCACCAGTAGTGCGCGTCAAGCGCCGTGCCAGCGGTTTTGGCGCCATACACGGTTGAATAAAATGCCAAAGTGCCCGCTTTCGGCTGTAAATCCGCCAACACTTGGTGTAATTCGCTGGCAATCGAGTCCATCGCCGGGCTGTGGAAGGCATAATCCAGCGCCAGCCGGCGGCAGAACACCCGCTGCTGCTGCAGATGGTGTTCGATCACGCTAAGCGCGGCCGGACTGCCGGCCAGCGTGACACCGCTGGCACTATTGATGCCGGCGAGGGTCAGCTGATCGACCAGGCCCAGTTCGGTGATCAGGGCTTCGGCCTGCGCTGCGCTGATCGCGGCCGCGCTCATTTGGCCCTGACCGCGGGTCTGGCCTTGCAGCCGGCTGCGATGATAAATCACCTGACAAGCCTGTGGCAGGCTCAGAATGCCGGCAGCCCAGGCCGCAGCAACTTCACCGACGCTGTGACCGACTACCGCGGCTGCGGTCAGTCCGGCCGCACGCAGCATGCAGGTCAGGCCCACCTGCAGCGCAAACAGCGCCGGCTGGGCATATTCAGTGGCGTCAATCCGTGCAGGCGCGAATTCACCAGCCAGTTCCGCGCGCAGCGAATAGCCGGCCAGCGGCAGAAAGATTTGGTCAATGTCATCAATACAGGCAGCAAAGACAGCGTCCTGCAGCAAGGCGGCACCCATGCCATGCCACTGACAGCCATTGCCGGAATAAGTCCAGACCAGTGCTTGCTGTTCTTTGGTACAGGTCTGTAATGTGACGGCCGGATGTTGGCCATTGGCCTGATACTGGCTGAGGATGCTGGCGGCGTCGGTCGCAGATTCGGCCCATAGCAATAAACGCTGATTAAACCAGTCGCGGCGAAACAGCGCCTGATAACAGCTGGCGTACCAATGTTCAGCTGGCAACGTCCGCAGATATGCGGTCATCACGTCGACTGTGGCCGTCAACCCTTCGGGTTGCTGGCTGCTCAGTAACAGCGGCAGTTTTTGCCCGTGGTGGCCGAAGGCTTTGGCAGGCAAAGTGGTTTCGGGCGCACTTTGTAAAATGACATGGGCGTTGGAACCGCCAAAACCAAATGAATTGACGCCGATGGTCAGCTGGCCTGTCGCTTTCAGCGCCAATGGCTGTTGGACTACCTGCAGATTACCGCCGGCAAAATCTATAGCCGGATTCAGCGTGCGGATGCCAATAGTGGCAGGCACAGTGCGTTGTTGCAGGCTGTAAATGGCTTTGACCAGACCGGCAACGCCAGAGGCGGCTTCCAGGTGGCCTAGGTTACTTGTGACCGAACCGATATACAGCGGGTTGCCGGCGACTCTTTTACTGCCGAT
>JAIXSW010000038.1 GCA_027484495.1 Gammaproteobacteria bacterium | reverse complement strand
GGTATACCGTAAATCCGCTCCATCACCATCACATTGACCCGACTGTGGTCACTGTAGACAAATGGCACATAAAGCGATTCAGAACCCTCGAAATTGCGCCGCAGCTGAATGGCGTTAGCAGCTTCGCGCTGTAAATCCAGCTCGTCCAGAATAGTTTTCCGATACTCGGCAACAACTTCCCGTGGCCGCAGACGTTTACCATCCGGTAAAAAGCGGGCTGCTGCGATGGCTAAATCAGCCATCAGTTCCAAATCGGCCAGAATTTGCTGCCGGATATCCGGCCGGATCACTTTTATGACGACTTCCGGCTCCGTGCCGTCTGGCAGCCGCAGCCGCGCGGTGTGCACTTGGGCCACCGACGCCGAGGCCAGCGGTTTCACCGCAAAATCAGCGAATAACTCATTGATATCATTCAGACCTAACGCCTGCTCAATCAGGCGCTGGGCCGCGTGGCCATCAAAAGGTGCAACCTGATCCTGCAGTTTGGCCAGTTCATCAGCAAGTTCCGGCGGGAACAGATCGCGCCTTGTTGACAACATCTGACCGAATTTCACCCACACCGGACCGAGGCTTTGTAGTGCGAGACGTAGCCGCATACCGGGGCTTTGCTCCGGATGGCGGTTGCGGAGCCAGAACAGAGCGGTACGCAGTGGCGCCAGCCACCAGGGGCGTCGGGCCGGCGGAATGAGTTCGTCCAGGCCGTATTGCAGCAATGTTTTAATGATCTGGTAAAAACGACTGATACTCATGAGGACGCCTGTAGCTGCGGAAGCAGGCCAGCAAGCTGGCGTTGTAATAATTCGGTACGGCCAGCCAAAGTACTGACCTCCCGGCTGAATTGCTGAACCTCGGCTGCGACCGGCGTCAAACGTAATTCATCCTGAGCCAGTTCCTGAATGGTCTGGTCAGCCTGTTGCAGATAATTGCGGATGCCTTGTTGCAGCGCCACAATGGCGCGGGCGGCTTTGTGTGCGACTGCATCGCCCAATAAGGCCGATAGTTTCTCCTGCCAGTCCGGGTTCAGCTGTTGGAAAAACTGCGAGAACTGCTGCAGCGTCTGCAGGTCACCGTCAATTTGTAATTTGTTTTCGCGGATCAGTCGCGTCAGCTGACTCGGATCCGATAATTGCTGCAGGGCGCTGAATTCAGTTTCTACGCTACAATCGACAACTTCCTGGTGGCTGTTCAGCCAGATGCCGTTCGGCTGTGCAGTCAGTACCAGACGTAAATCGATGCCGCGTAAACACACAGCCAGCTGTTTGCCCTGTAGCCGCTGTAGTCGCAGTAAAGCGTCCGGATCCATGTTGATCAGCGGATTCAGGACTTTCTCACCGAGCGTGCAGAGCAAACCGGGCCACAGCAGTTTTAACATGTTGATTCCCGTCAGAATTTATAACCGCGGTGTAGGGCGACGATACCGCCGGTCAGATTGTGGTAGCTGGTCTCGCTGAAACCGGCTTGTTCCATCATCTGTTTCAGCGTTTGCTGATCCGGGTGCATCCGGATCGATTCCGCCAGATATTGATAAGATTCGCGGTCATTGGCGACCAGCTGGCCCATCGCCGGTAACAGCTTGAAGGAATACACGTCATACACTTTGCTGAGCCAGGCTTCAGTTGGTTTGGAAAATTCCAGGACCAGTAACCGGCCACCCGGTTTCAGCACGCGGAACATCGACCGCAGCGCTGCATCTTTATCGGTGACGTTACGCAGGCCGAATGCGATGGTAATAATGTCAAAGCTATTGTCGGCAAATGGCAGTGCTTCGGCATTGGCCTGTACATAACTGATATTATTGACGAGGCCCAAATCACGCAGTTTGTCTTTACCGACATTGAGCATTGATTCGTTGATATCGGCCAGCACGACCTGGCCAGTCGGACCGACGCGGCGGGAAAATAACGCGGTCAGATCACCGGTTCCACCGGCTAAATCCAGTACTTTCTGACCCGGACGAACACCACTGCAGTCAATCGTGAAGCGTTTCCACAATCGGTGAATACCCAATGACATCAGGTCGTTCATCACATCATATTTAGCGGCAACACTGTGAAATACGTTGGCAACCAGCGAGACTTTGTCATCGCGCGCAACAGTTTTAAAACCAAAGTGAGTACTGTCTTGATTGCTAGAATGCTGTTGTTCGGACATGAAATTGCCTTAGCCAGAAGAAGTTGGCGCTAGTGTAAAAGATCCTCGGGCAGAGTCCAACCGAAAGCGGTGGATCAATTGTCGCGGATCAAGTCGAACTGCTTGGTTACGACAATTTCGCCGTTGACGATCAGATGCAGTTGATGGGCGCCGCCATAGTGCTTACGCGTCGTTAAATCAGCAAAACGATATGATTTTTGCAGCGACAGCACACCCGGCCCCTGTTCCCGTTGGATCCACTGAAATACTTTGTGGCGTTTTGCACCGTTTTTTGATGCAAAATCAATGGCATATTCCACACGAAGCGGCGATGGCCCGTCAGCCAGCGTCAATGCAACGTGAAATTGCAGCGTCTGGCCATAATTTAGCGTCGACTGTTCAAGCTTCAGCGTGGCGTTGACGAGTTGCCGCGGGGCACAGTTGAATAATGCCAGCGCCGCGCTGTTGCGTTGTTTCAATAAACTACGCAATGCGTGTTTTAAGATCCAGTCGGTATGCACGTGGGCACCACGCCATTGCTGTGCCAGTTGCAGCACCAATGCCGGATGATCTTTGCTGATATCATTAAGGTTATTGGCAACACTGCGCCGGACATAATCTTCTGGATCCTGCTTCAGCGCCTGCAGCACCGGTAAAATCGGTGTTGGATCAGCGATAAACTGCGGCAAAGCCTGGCCCCAGGGCAAACGCGGCCGGCAACCTTCAGAGGCGAGCCGGCGATGATGCACATTGGCCGACTGACTCCAGATTTGCAGTTGTTGCAGACTCTGCTCAGGATAAAGCCGGAAAAATGGCCGGATGGCGAATTCAGCGGTGGAATAACAGGTGAAATGTGCCAGCGCCTGCATCGACGTGGGAAAGTCATCAAGACCAAACTGCTCAACGATATCGGGAAAGATAAAGCCGGGTAAGCCGCTGATCTCTGTGCTGACTGGTTGCAACAGCGTGCACGCCTCGGCGAAAGGCACATCAAGTTGATGGTACAAGGTTGTTGCAATGCGCCGCACCCGCTGCTTCAGGCTTTGCCCGGCGTACTCTGCATCCCATAAAGCACTGATAAATCGGCTGGAGTCAAACGCGGGATGCTGTTGTTGTACTGAGGTTGCCAGGCGCTGCAGTAGCGGCAGGTCTAACAGGTCTTTGAGTAGTGGTGCACTCATCGTGCTTACAGCATGGCTTCAGTGGCGACCTGATTGCGGCCGCGTTTTTTCGCAATGTTGAGAACCTGATTGGAGCGCGCCAGAAATTGATGCCAGTTTTCTTGTGCCTGGTATAACGCCACACCTAAAGAGATAGTCACTTTTGGCAGGGCTTTTTTACTGCGGGAAGAGACAAAACGCAGTTTCTCCACGCCACGGCGGACTTGCTCAGCAATTTCGCTGGCAGTGCGCAGGTCAACGTCGGGCAGCAGGATCAGAAATTCTTCACCACCAGCACGCACCGGCAGACCGCTTTCCTGCACGTAAGCACTGATTTTCTTCGCCACTTTCGACAGGATCACATCACCGACGTTGTAGCCATAATCCTGATTGAATTGTTTAAAGTGGTCCAGATCGACGGCAATTGCAGCAATACGGCGTTGCGGATTTTCTGCCAGCCACTGGTCTATGTGCTCCTGCATCGCCAACCGGTTGTACAGACCTGTTAATGCGTCAACGTGACGTTCACGTTTGAGCTGCTCTAACTCTGCGCGTAACTGATAACTCTGGTCATTGGATTGTGCCAGCTGGTCGCGCAGCTTTTGCTGAGTGGCTTTGAGTTCGTAGGTCGCACTCATGATCCGACTGATGGTGTCACGAGCCTGTACCGGGCTGTCGGTTTTCAACGCAACCAGACTATGATCCAAGACATCGATATAGTCATGGATCGCTTCGCCAGCTTGTTCAGATTGTTGATTCAGCGTGCTGACCATCTTATACACAGCCGCAATCATCTGCTCGTTCTGGCGACCGGTCGGGACTATGTAGTTGCTGTACAATTCGGTCATGACGAAGTCGTCAAACGGGATGCGGGCGCTGAGTTTGTCTTCGATCGCCTGACATAATTCAGCGATCACACCGCTGATATACTCATAGGCGACCGTGAAGTTTACCGGGTGAGCGGCCAAACGATGCCGCTGCAGGAAGGCTATGGCTAACGCCGCCTTCTCGCTCGCTTGCTCGATTGAATCCTGATACATCATGCCAAGTAAAACTCCAATGGATACTGCATAGACTTAGCGTAACTTAAGGCGGATATGTTACGGAAATGCCATGCTAACGCAAGCACTGCAGGGAAATTACAGCGCTGTCATCGTTAAAATAACGGGACAAGTGGATCCCGCCAAGCGTTTTTTATCTGTTTCCTACATTTTTTTCAAATTATTCAGGTATTTGCTTTATATCTGAACCTCAATGTACGTCGACCGCAGACTAAATCGGTTCAACAGGCAGAAATGTAAGTTGGTTAGCGACTGAGCGACGTGCAGAATTGTATACAATCAATCGACATAATTAGCCATTTGGATTGCCAGATATGAAGCAAAAATTGTTGGTAGCCCTCTGCTGTGCCACTTTGATCTCCTGCGCACAACAGCCTGCAAACTCCCCCGTTGATTTTGACCGCTTTGCCAATGATTGGTGGGAAAAGGTTGGTCAGGTGCAGCCGAATACCAAATCAGGGTTGCCCGACATGTCTGCGGCTGCGCTGGAGAAAGCCCAAAAGCAACGTTTACTGCTGATCGCAGAGCTGAATAAAACCAACGTCAGTCATCTATCAGAACAACAGAAAATCAATTTCGCGATCCTGCAATACCGGTTGCAGAACGATATCGATGAATATCGGTATGGTGCCCATCTCATGCCGTTGACCGCTGAATCAGGCTTCCACAGCGACGTGTTGTTTATGCTGAATATGTCGTCAGTGAAAACAGACAAGGATGTACAGGCATATCTGGAGAAACTGGCAGCATTACCCACTTACATGCAGCAACAGATCAGCTGGATGCAGCAGGGCCTGAAAACCGGCTATACCCAGCCCAAAGCTGTGTTGGCAGGATATGAAGACAGCATCAAATCTTTTATTACGGTCGATCCGACAAAAAGTCCGTTTTACCGGCCATTCGTGAAGCAACCTGCCGGTATTGATACAACACGCTGGCAGGCACTGCAGCAACAAGCCAAAACGCTGATCAGCAGCCAGATAACGCCGGTATACCAACAGTATCTGGATTTTTTTGTCGGCCAGTATGTGCCGGGAGCCCGGGATAATATCGCCGCAATTGCACTACCTGATGGCGCCGCCTTTTATCAAAACCGGCTGGAGCATTACACCACGCTGAAAATGACCCCGCAGCAGGTGCATGATATCGGACTGCAAGAAGTGGCGCGAATTCGGGCTGAAATGCAGCAGGTTATTGATAAAACAGGGTTTAAAGGCAGTTTTGCCGATTTCGTGCAGTTTCTGCGGACTGACCCGCAGTTTTATGTCAACACGCCGGAACAGTTGCTGAAAGAAGCCGCGTATCTGTCGAAAAAAATTGATGCGCAGCTGCCAAAGTTGTTCAAAACCTTACCTCGCACACCGTACGGTGTAGAGGCAGTGCCGGCCGAGATCGCACCTAAATACACTACAGGCCGCTATTCAGGCGGTCGCGCGGCAGGCGATCCAGGGTTTTATTGGGTCAACACCTACGCGCTGGACCGCAGGCCCTTGTACGAACTGGAAGCGCTGACATTGCACGAAGCGGTGCCCGGCCACCATTTACAGGTCGCACTGGCCAATGAGCAGGAAAGTTTGCCTGCGTACCGGCGCAGTTTTTACACGTCTGCGTTTGGTGAAGGCTGGGGTTTGTACTCTGAGTATCTTGGCCTGGAAGTGGGCTTTTATCAGGACCCGTACAGCAATTTCGGCCGCCTGACTTATGAAATGTGGCGTGCTTGTCGTCTGGTCGTTGACACCGGTATGCACACTATGGGCTGGAGTCGGCAGCAGGCTATTGATTATCTTGCACAAAATACCGCTTTGTCGATGCACAATGTCACGACTGAAGTTGACCGTTATATCAGCTGGCCAGCTCAGGCGCTGTCCTACAAACTGGGTGAGCTGACGATTAAACGGTTGCGGCAAAAAGCAGAATCTGTGCTGGGAGAAAAATTCAACGTACGCGAGTTCCATGATGCAGTGTTGTCCAATGGTAGTGTACCGTTGCCAGTTCTGGAACAGCAGATAGATTTGTATATCGAGCAGACTCGATAAGATGGAAAGGGAGCAATGGTTGGTCAGCGCTGGCTGACTAACCAATGTTTGTGTTAAATTTCAGTACATTATCTGTCATTGATTGGGAAAATTGTTGTGGTTTGGTGGGTTCTCGCCTTTGCTTGTCTGTTGGTATTAATGGTCGTGATGTTGGTCAGGACCGACAGCCTGACTTCTGAACACAAACGGTTGTTGGCTCAGTTCAGATTGTTAGATCAGGAGTCTTCACAGGTTCAGCAATTTACCTACGAATTGGCTGAGGAATTCAGCCAGTTTTTGTTGCTGCAGCTTGGTAGCGTCCGGCGAATGAGTCGTCTGGCAGAAGATGAGTTGTACATCTTTGAATTAGCAATTCAACTGATCCCAACCTTGTGTAAGGAAATGTCCAGCCGCCAACTGGCATTGCAGCCTGCGTTGCAGCGTGCATTGAAATTACATGCAGATCTTGAATATTCGGCTGTTGAAGCCGTCATCGGCAAACATGGTCGGTTAATTAACGGCTGGCAAAAGCAAAATTTTGCAGGGTACTTACAGATGTGTCAGCAGATGTACTTGTTGGCAAAAGAGTTTTCACATAAAGATGTACAGCGACCGACGCAAGCAAGTGTCAGCAATTGAACGGTAATCTTAACTTCGGAATGAAATCGTCGGGGTAGTATCGATTTGACCGTCCTGATCGACTGCAGCCAGGCGTTCGCCAGATCTCAACACCGCCATACTGAAGCTTGGGCTGCGACGAACAAAGGCGAGTTCGTAGCCAAAGCGTTGTAACTCAGACACCGAGAATTTTTGTGCGGTATTTAATCGATCCCAAAAGTAGTTGAGATCCCTTTCTTCTGCGCGTCTGTCTTCAGCTACAGCGACCATGTTAACAACTCCGTCTTAAGTCGGCTACAGATCCTCCTTCGAGGTGCACCTTAGACTCTAAGCCTTTGCCGCCAAAAGTACAAGGTCAAATTCCGCATTTGTTGCCGGCATAATCGACAATCTGTTGCCTTTTTTCAACAATTGCATGTCCGCTAGCCCTGTTACAGCGCGTAGGTCAGCCATCGATAGAATCTGCGGGAACTTCCGGACAAATCCAACTCGAACGGCTAGCCAGGGCGCTTTGTCTGCATTGGATTTTGGGTCGTAATAGAGGCTGTCGGCGACAAACTGACTGGGATCGGTAAATGCTTCAGCAATAATGGTGGCGACACCTGCAATACCGACCGCAGCACAGCTGGAATGGTGGATCAACACCATATCGCCGGTTTTCACCTGGTCGCGCAAGAAATTACGTGCCTGATAATTGCGCACGCCTTCCCAAATCACGCCTGTGGAGCCTGCAGTTTCGATATCCGCAATACTGCATTCCGCAGGTTCAGTTTTAAACACCCAATACATAAGCTGCTGATTTTTCTTTTTGTAATCATTGTAGGTAAATTATCACTGTCGTACTTGCACAGCAAGGTCAGGCGGAGTAAGTTAGATGTTGCATTATTGATAACAGGGGAATGCTATGTTCAAGCCGAAATGGATGTTGTTGCTGGGTTGTATAAGCCTGGTAGCTTGTACATCAACACCACCAGAAACCGCGTCTGCCGCTAAGCCGACCAGCGCGCCAGCCAAAGTGGCGGTGGTGAAGTCATATAATAAAGACACGGACAAAAACGCAGTCGTGTGCCGCAAAGAAAAAACGCTGGGAAGCAATCGTACCGTGAAAGTCTGTAAAACAATTGCCCAACAGAATGATGAGCGTAAACAAGCACAACAAATGGTCAATGACCGTACTTTACAACAGTCGCTGGGCGGTGGTGGCTGAGTAAGAAACTTGGCACTTTGGCCGATGTTCCTGCAAAATAGTGGCTTATCCCGCATTTTGAGGAACATCGGATGAGCCAGGTACTGTCAGATCTGTTGTCGCTGTTGAAGTTAGAAACTATCGAATACGGCCTGTATCGCGGGCAGAGTCAGGACCTCGGATTTAAAGCGGTCTTTGGTGGTCAGGTCATGGGGCAAGCCTTGTCTGCCGCTAAAGAGACCATCCCGGAAGACCGGAAAGTCCATTCTTTTCACTCGTATTTTTTGCGGCCCGGTGATGCAGCCAGACCTATTGTCTATGAAGTCGAAAACATCCGTGACGGCAAAAGCTTCAGCACGAGGCGCGTCAGTGCGATCCAATTCGGCAAGCCGATTTTTTATTTGACCGCCTCCTTTCAGGCTGATGAACCGGGATTTGCCCATCAGGACTTGATGCCGCAAGTGCCTCAACCTGAAGAGCTGGTCTCAGATCTGGAGTTTTATCGCGAGCATGCAGCTTCGATCCCGGAATCGATCCGTAGCAAATTTATCTGTGAAAAGCCCATCGAAATGCGTTCTGTAGCCTTTCACAATCCGTTCCGGCCGCAAGTAAGTCAGGCCAAGCGCCACGTTTGGTTTAAAGCCAATGGCGCGATGCCGGATGACTTACGTGTACACAAGTATTTATTGGCGTATGCGTCAGACTTCAATTTCCTGCCGACTGCGCTGCAGCCGCATGGAAAATCTTTTATGGCGCCGAATATGCAGGTGGCCACGATTGACCATGCGATGTGGTTTCATGAAGATTTCCGCTTCGACGACTGGTTGTTGTACTCGGTGGACAGCCCGAGTGCATCCGGCGCCCGGGGGCTGGTGCGGGGGCAGTTTTTTAACCGTGCCGGTACTTTAGTTGCGTCGACGATGCAGGAAGGCGTGATCCGTAGTTACGACAAAGCAAAGGGCGAGTGATCGCCCATTTGTCGCTTTGGGCCGATCCTAAACGGATTGGCTGCCAATTTGGCGGATACTGGCATTGACGGTCGCACTGAGCAGTTGCTGGATTTGCTGATCCAAGCCGTCAAAGCTTTCACTGATCTGCAGTTTATATTGCGCATCCGCATGGATATAACCCAGATCTTTCAGTGCATTAATCAGCGTGACAAACAGACGCTTGTCGTGAAACTCCGGCGAGTCCAGTCCATGTAACGTCGACAGCCGCAGCGCCAGCTGGTGTGCCTTTTGCTCCAGTGCATCACGTTCCATCGGTTCAGCGCCGCGGATAAGCTGCAGGACCATGCTGTACCTTTGCAAGACCGCATCAGCCAGACAGGCCAGCAATTCCAGCTGGGCGCGCTTTGGTTCGGCCACGCTGAACATATCTGTTTCTGCCTGACAGTCAATCAGACCTTCCTGTTGCATAAACTGAATCAGGCTATCGACATAGTGACTGAGATGCTGAGGGGCCAGGAATAGTTCTTGCTCCAGCAACGGCTGCAGCTGTTGAGTTAACTGCAGCAACGCATGCCTGGTCTGTGGTTGTTGTAACAGCGCTGTAGCGAGAATAGCGGGTATTATAAACAAATGGCTGATATTACTACGGTAATAGCTCATCAGTACTTGATCATGTGGTGCAAATCGTACCAAAGCACCAAAGTCATCTTGTTCAATCTGCACTTTTTGCAGCCGCTCGGCATGCTGTAATAATTCGGTCGCAGAGCCTGCCGCCAATGTCACATTGGCATGATAAGGCGCGTCGCGTAACAGTCGCAGATATAACTCCATTTGCGCCAGCAGCTGAGGTTGTGGCAACACCTGTTGCGGTGCCGCCAGAATACAGGTTGCCAGCAGATTCACGCTGTTGACGGCGGCACTTTGATTAATTCGCAGCATCACCTGATGGGCTAGTACTGACACGACCGGGTTCAGCCAGTCTGGTTTTGGTGGTTCCAGCGGGTCAATGGCAGTTTTCCAGTCTGGAACTTGTTGTTGCAGAAACTGATTCAGTGACAAAGGTTCGCCAAAATTTACAAAGCCAAAACCGTAATTTCTGAGTTTTGTTGCGGCTTTGACAATACCAAACGCAGATTCTTTCGCCTTATGAGTGCCTTTGAGTTCACGTAAATAAGTGCCCACTTCCATCACATGTTCGTAACCGAGATAAACCGGCACAATAGTGACAGGCCGGTCAATGCCACGCAGCATCGCCTGAATAGTCATCGCAAGCATGCCGGTTTTCGGCTGTAACAGCCGGCCAGTGCGGCTGCGACCGCCTTCGCTGTAGTATTTTACCGCATAACCTTTGCGGAACAATTGCGTCAGATATTCGCGAAATACTGTTGAATACAGTTTATTACCACTGAAACTGCGCCGGATAAAAAACGCACCGCCCCGACGAAAGGCTTTGCCGATTGGCCAGAAATTCAGGTTAATACCGGCCGCAATATGCGGTGATGCCAGACCTTGCTGATAAATCACATAGCTGAGCAGCAAATAGTCCATATGACTGCGGTGACAGGGCAGATAAACAATCTCGTGCCCGCGCTGAGCCAGCTCTCGTACTTGTTCGTTATTGCGAACCTGGATACCGGTATAGAGTTTATCAAACAACCAGCGCAAAAAGCGCTCGCCAAGCCGCACTGTGGATTCACGTTGATCGGCGGCGATCTCTTCAAGTAGCAATAGTGCTTCCTGCCGGGCAGCCGTCAATGGTATTTGCTTTTGCAGTGCTTCTTCTTCAAT